>PNLC01000132.1 GCA_013822885.1 Bradyrhizobium sp. | reverse complement strand
AACGTGGCGCCGACCTGGGCCATGTTGATGCCGAGATCGCTCGCCTTGGAACGGTCGATGGAGACGCGCACCACCGGCTGGTTGAAATCGAGATCGCTGTCGGAGACGATGAACAGGCCGCTCTTGCGCGCGGCGTCCTTCAGCTTCGACATCTCGTCGTAAACGGCCTGGAAGCCGGCGGTCGAATTGATCACCATCTGAATCGGCAGGCCGCCAGGCCCGCCCGGCAGCGGCGGCAGGTTGAAGGCGAACGCCTGAACGCCTTCGATCTTCGAGAGTTCCGCCTGCACCAGCGGCTTCAGCTTGATCGAGGAACGCTCGCGCTCGTCCCACGGCTTGAGCAGCATGCCAGCGATGCCCCCCTGCGGCCCGTTGATGCCGTTCAGGACGAAACGCAGGTCGGTCTCGGGAAACTTCTCGAACGCCTTGTCGAGCTTGTCGCCATAGAAATCGACATAATCGATATTGGCGTATTTCGGCGCCTTGGTCACCGAGAACACGATGCCCTGGTCTTCCTCGGGCGCGAGTTCCTTGGCAGTGTTCATATAGAGAAAGCCGACCAGGCCGAGGATTGTCAGCGCGAACAGCCCCGTGATCGGACGATAGTCCAGCGAGCGATCAAGCTGGCGCCCATACCAGCGCGTCATCGCGCCGAACACCTTGTTGACCAGCTTTGCGAATCGCCCTTCCTCGGCGCTCTTGAGGAAGACCGAGCACATCATCGGCGACAGCGTCAGCGCGATCACGCCCGACACGATCACCGAGCCGGCGAGCGTAAAGGCAAATTCGCGGAACAGCGAGCCGGTCAGGCCGCCGAGGAAACCGATCGGCGCATACACCGCCGCCAGCGTGATCGTCATCGAGATCACGGGGCCGACGATTTCGCGCGCGCCCTGCAGCGACGCCTGCACTGGCGATTTGCCCTCCTCGAGATGTCGATGGATGTTCTCGACCACCACGATGGCGTCGTCGACCACGAGCCCGATGGCGAGCACCATCGCCAGCAGCGTCAGCAGGTTGAAGCTGAAGCCCAGAACCAGCATCAGGCTGCAGACGCCAATCAGCGACAGCGGAATGGTCACCACGGGGATGATCACCGAGCGGAACGAAGCCAGGAACAGGAAGATAACGACGACGACGATCAGCACCGCTTCGATCAGGGTGTTCTTCACCTCGTCGATCGAGGACTGAATGAACTTGGTGGAATCGTAGGCCACCTTCATTTTCATCGACGGCGGCAGGTTGCGCTCGATCTCCGGCATCAACGCGCGCACGCCCTTGACCAGCGTCAGCGGATTGCCTTGCGGGGTCGCCTGCACGCCGATGAAGATCGCGCGCTCGCCGCTGAAGGCGACGCTCGCATCCGAACTCTGGGCGGCGAGTTCGACAGTCGCAACATCCTCGATTCGAACGAAGCCGCCGTCCTTGGACTTGATGATCATCTTCTTGAACTGATCGAGGTTCCGCAGGTCCGTATTGGTCTGCACGTTCGAGACGATGAGATAGCCCTTGGCCTGGCCGGCCGCGGCCTGGAAGTTGTTGGCGGCGATGGCCGCCGAGACGTCGCTTGGCGATACGCCGCGTCCCGCCATCCGCACCGGATCGAGCCACAGCCGCATCGCGAACGTTTGCCCGCCGAGAATGTCGGCGGACGCCACGCCGTCGACCGTCGACAGCACCGGCTGCACCACGCGCGTCAGATAGTCGGAGATCGCCGAGCCTGAGAGCTCGTCGCTGGAGAAACCAAGATACATCACGGCCGTAGTCTGGCCGGTCGTCTTGGTCACGATCGGGTCGTTGGATTCTCTCGGGATCAGGTATTTGACCGAGTTCGTCTTGGCCAACACTTCGGTCAGCGCCTGGTTCGGGTCGAAATTCAGCTTGATGTAGACCTGGATCGTGCTGGTGCCCTGCACGGACGACGAGGTGATGTAGTCGACGCCCTCGGCGGACGCGATCGCCTGCTCGATCGGCGTGGTGATGAAACCCTGGATCAGATTGGCCGATGCGCCGGGATAGACGGTCGTGACGTTGATCACCGTATTCGACAGCTTCGGATATTGCCGGATCGGCAATACGCTGGCGGCCCGCAGACCGATCAGGAGGATCAGCAGGCTGACGACGACCGCCAGGATCGGACGCTTGATGAAGATATCGGTAATGGCCATCGCAAATTATCCCGGTGAATTCAGCAGTCCCTGGCGCGGTCTCGTCTTGGAGACCGCCGCCAGTCTTTCGCCTGCGCGGCCCACTCGGGGCCACGTTCGTGGATCAGTAGCGCGGCGGCTTCGCCGGTATGGGCGGTGTCGGGTCGGTCGAGATCGTCACGGGCGATCCGGACTGCAGCTTGAGCTGCCCCACCGACACGACGCGGTCGCCATCCTTCAGGCCCTTGGTGATCTCGGCGCGGCCGTCCAGGCGCTTGCCGGTCTGCACGAAGGTGCGCGTGACGATCAGGCCGGTCTTGCCGTCCTCCTCCTTCTTCTCGCTGACGAGGTAGACGGAGTCACCATAGAGCGTGTAGTCGACCGAGGTTTCGGGCACGGTGATGGCCGGCGGCTTGTCCGGCAGCACCACGGTCGTGGTCACGAACATGCCGGGCTTGAGGATCTTGTCCGGATTCTGGATGGTCGCCTGCACGCGGATGTTACGCGTGTCGGTCGCGATCTGCGGCTCGATGGTGGTGATCTTGCCCTCGAAGGTCCGGCCCGGATAGGCGTCGACGGCGAGACGGACGATCTGGCCGACCTTGAGCTGGCCGGAGTCCTTTTCCGTCACGGTGAAGTTCGCGAACAGCACCGAGAGATCCGTCAGCGAAACGATCTGCGTACCGGCGGTCAGATATTGTCCGACCTCGACCCGGCGAACGCCGAGTTCGCCGTCGAACGGCGCACGGACCAGCTTCTGCGAGATGATCGCTTCCGTCTTGGCAATGCTGGCGCTGGCCTGGTCGAACGCCGCCTGCGCGGTATCCACCGTCGCCTGCGGCCCGACCTGGCGCTCCGCCAGTTGCTTGGCACGGTCGAGCGTAATCTGCGCCACGCGCTGCTGGGCCTTGAAGTTGGCAAGGTCGCCCTGGTCCGGGCCGTCGAACAGTTGCACCAGCGGCGTGCCCTTTTTTACGCTCGCGCCCGCGGTGAACAGGATGTCGGTGATGCGCCCGTTGACGTCTGACGTGACATTGACCTGATGCACGGCGGCGAGATCGCCGACGGCGGTCAATAGATTCGGAATGGTCTCGGACTTCGCCGTGGCGACGTTCACCAGGGTCGGCGGCGGCTTGTTGTTCGCGAAGAACTGCGCGATCATCTGGCCGCGGAAGTAGTTGAACCAGACCAGGCCGCCGACCAGCAAGGCCAGCAGCAACCCCACGATGATGAACCAGCGCACCAGCCGCACCGGCCGCTTGTGCGTCTTGTCGACGATCGGCTTGCCCGACAGCTTGGGTTCAGTCACGATATTCATGTCATGCACTTTCTGCAGTTACCGATTGTCCCGAATTCGGCGACAGCTCGCAGTCCAGATGAGAAGCAATTGCGGCTTCGTTAACCCCGATGCCGCGCAGGATGAATTGACAGAGCTGACGCTCCAGATCGGTGGCGTTGCCGTAGGCAAGACAGGGCACGGCCGGAAGCCTCGTCAGCGCCGCCATCAGCACGGTATGGTGCGCGAACCAGAACAGATTGAGCGGGTCGCTGCCGACCCGCACCGCGTCGCCGGCCACGACCGCGCTGTCGATCGACGCCGCAAACACCGGCCCGATCAGTCCGCCGATCTTGTCGTACAGCAGCCGCGCAAACTCCCCGTCGTCGAGATGGCTGGTCGTCATCAGCCGCAGCCGCTGCGCTTCTTCCTGATCCGAGCCGTTCGATACCTCGACGAAATGCCCCACCATGCCTTTGATCAACGCGACGAGCGTTCTGGTCGACGGTTCCTGGCCGAGCAGGTGCGCAAAGTCAGGATCGGCCTCGCACTCTTCCGTGAGAATCTCGGCATAAAGCGCCGCCTTGGAAGGGAAGTGCTTGAACAGCAGGCCTTCCGAAATGGCGGCCGCGGCCGCCACGCTCTTGGTCGTGGTGCCGGCAAAGCCGTTACGGGCGAAACATCGCTTTGCGGCGCTCAAGATCAATTGCCGCCGCAAGTCACTGGTCATGCGCAAGGTGGACATAAGGGGCGTGAGTAATCACTCACCTTTACGCTGTCAAGGATACATTGCAGCGCACCAATCAAATTCTGGCGCAATGCGATTCTGAAATCACACCCTCATCGCGTTGTTTATGCATCCTTTTCCCGAAAATCCGGCTCTCACGCTGTTGGCTCATCATGGATCGGCGGCAACCCCAACGCGCCGCGGTTACGCGCTGGCAGCGGCGCGCGGCTTGACGCCGGTCTTGTAACGAGGTTTACGATGGTTGCAGGCGCGACTAATTGCTGGTCGCTCGTTTGTCCGTCTTCATAAGAGTGACAGGCATGACTGCAGACGCGCGCGAGCTGGCGGCCACCTTCGACCTCGAGAAGCTGACGCCCGAATTCTATGCCAACCCCTACCCGACCTATCGTGCGCTAAGGGAAACCGAGCCGGTCAAGCGGCTGCCGAACGGTTCCTACTTCCTGACCCGCTACGATGACCTCGTGGCCGCCTACAAGAACACCAAAACCTTCTCTTCCGACAAGAAGAAGGAGTTCGCGCCGAAATATGGCGCCAGCCTGCTCTACGAACACCACACCACCAGCCTCGTCTTCAACGATCCACCTGCGCACACCCGCGTGCGCCGCCTGATCATGGGCGCGCTGTCGCCGCGCGCGATCACCGGCATGGAACCCGACCTGGTGCAGTTGGTGGACCGCCTGCTCGATGCCATGGCCGCCAAGGGCAATGTCGACCTGATCGACGACTTCGCCGCTGCGATCCCGATCGAAGTGATCGGCAATCTGCTCGACGTGCCGCAGGACGAACGCGAGCCCTTGCGCGACTGGTCGCTTGCCATTCTCGGCGCGCTGGAGCCTGTGGTTTCCCCTGAGGTGTTCGCCCGCGGCAACACGGCGGTGAAGGATTTTCTTTGCTATCTAGAAGGGTTGGTGGCGTGTCGGCGCGCCAGGCCTGGCAATCCCGACCACGACGTGCTGACCCGGCTGATCCAGGGCGAGAACAATGGCGAGCGGCTGACCGAGCAGGAACTGCTGCACAATTGCATCTTCCTGCTCAATGCCGGCCACGAGACGACAACCAACTTGATCGGCAACGGCCTCGTCGCGCTGCAGAATCATCCGAACGAAATGCAGCGGCTGATCGGGGAACCCGCGCTGATCAGGACCGCGGTCGAGGAAATGCTGCGATACGAAAGCTCCAATCAGCTCGGCAACCGCATGACGGTCGAGCCTGTGGAGCTTGGCGGCATCGCGATGCTGGCGGGCACGCCGGTGACGCTGTGCATCGGCGCTGCCAATCGCGATCCTGCACAATTTCCCGATCCGGAACGCCTCGATGTCGGCCGCACGCCGAACCGGCACCTCGCATTCGGCACCGGCGCGCATCAATGCGCCGGGATGGCGCTGGCGCGGCTCGAAGGCGCGGTCGCGATCTCGCGTTTTCTCGCGCGGTTTCCGAACTACGCGCTCAGCGGCGCACCGGTGCGCGGCGGCCGGGTTCGCTTCAGGGGATTTTTGAGCGTGCCGTGCGAGGTCGGCTGATCTCTAGTTGCCGGCCGTGTTGAAGCGGGAAAGATCGCAGTCGCGTTCCGCGTATTTCACCCGGCGAATTCCCTCGCGGTCCTCGACCACCGACGGTTTGCAGCGCTCGCGCCAGGCGACCTCCTTGACTTCGTCGGCCTTTTTCTCTTCCGCAGTCTTCTGGATCACCTTGATCGTGGCGCGACCGCCTACGGCGAAATCGGTCTGCTGACTGGGAAGCAGCGGACCGCCGTTCCT
This sequence comes from Bradyrhizobium sp., assembly GCA_013822885.1. Taxonomy (GTDB): domain Bacteria; phylum Pseudomonadota; class Alphaproteobacteria; order Rhizobiales; family Xanthobacteraceae; genus Bradyrhizobium. The sequence continues at coordinate 3,232 of PNLC01000132.1, read as the reverse complement.
GATGGCCGACGCCTTGGCGTACTGATAATCTCGCTCTGCCCTGGCGGCCTGGGCAGCGGCTGCCGCGTTGCCGTGATCCATTGCGAACTGCGCGGATGCCGACGAGACCGACGCGACGACGATCGTGATCGCGATGAGGATACGCATTTCAACAGCCTCTTTGGAATGAATGCCGCCGGCAAGAATGGCCCGGCAAGCATTGAGGCTGCGTAAAGCAGCGTGGCTAACCACGCTGCAACTTGATGCCTAAAAGTTTAGACAAAGGGCGCGCAAAATTACTCGCTGCGGCCGAACTCGCAGCCCTTCTTGGCGTAAACCAGGCGGACGACGCCTTCGCTGTCGTAGGTGCGCTGCGGCTTGCAGAACGCTTCCCACTTCTCGATGCTGGCGCGCCTTGCCTTCTCGTCTTCCTTTTCCTGCGCGAGGTCGCGCGGCGGATCGTCGAGATAGGTCGTCGTGCATACCCTGCCGTAGAACTTGCTGTAGGTGCATCGCTCCACGATCTGCCACGCCTGCGCCGATGTCGACGCGAGGGCCAGAACTGCAATTGCGTAGATGATCTTCATGTTGACGCTCATCGCTGCGGAGACATTCTCCGTGCGAAACAGCTAACGCCCGTAAATATGCAGGCGCAACGGTAACCCTTTGTTAATCTGAATAGCCGCGAAAAAGGTTAAATCTGGAACCGGAGAACTGTCGCTTCTCGCGACACAATTCGAACAGGCGCGCGCGACGGTGCAGTTACGAGACAAAACCGTCCACCGTTGACACAGCGAGCGCGCGACATCTCCGGTGAATTCTAGACCATCGTCCGGTGCCGCTCGATGCAGATCCGCATGACTTCATCCATCGGCTTCTCCCACCAGTCGTTGGAGAAGATTTCGATCTCGGAATAGCCGGAAAATCCCTGCGCCTCGAGCGCCGATCGCACGGATTTGATGTCGATCACACCATCGCCCATCATGCCGCGATCGTTGAGAATGTCTTTGGTCGGCACCAGCCAGTCGCAGACGTGAAACGCGAGCAGGCGGTCCTTCCCCGCGCGCGCAATCTGCGGCATCAGCTCCGGATCCCACCAGATGTGATAGACGTCGAGAGCTACGCCGAGCGCGCCCGTGCGCTGCGGATCAAGCCGATCGCAAGTATCCAGCGCCTGCTTCGTCGTGTTTACGCAGGCCCGATCGGCAGCATAGGCCGGATGCAGCGGCTCGATCGCGAGCGGCATGCCGACTGCTCGCGCATACTCCAGCATATCGGCGATGGCGTCGTCGACCTGCGCCCGCGCCTGCGCGATGTCCTTTGAGGCTGCGCTCCCCGGACGCGAATATTGCGGCAGGCCGCCCGCAACCAGCACCACGCACGGCGCGCCCAGCGCCCTGGCTTCGTCGATCGCACGGCGATTGTCGTCGCGCACTTCCGTTCGGCGCGCAGCATCCGACGTAAACATGCCGCCACGGCAGTAACCGGATAGTTCAAGCCCGGCATCGCGCACGGCCCGCACCGCGCGTTCGAGGCCGATGGTCGCAACCTGGTCGCGCCACGGGTCGATGGCGCGGATGCCATGCCGCGCGCAGGCCTCGATGATGGCTGTAAGGTCGCCCTGCTTGCGGACCGTTGCCGTATTCAGCGACAACCAGCGATGGTCGGAAGAAAAATCGCGCATCAGGCCTCAATGCCGCGTGTTGCCAGCACCGTCTTCATGCGCCGTGTCGCGAGTTCGGGGTTGGAGAGAAGCCCGGCCTTGTCGGCCAATCGAAACAGTTCGGCCAGATGCAGCGTCGAGCGCGTGCTCTCCTGGCCGCCGACCATGGTGAAATGATCCTGATGGCCGTTGAGATAAGCCATGAACACGATGCCGGTCTTGTAGAACCGCGTCGGCGCCCTGAAGATGTGGCGCGAGAGCGGCACGGTCGGCCCGAGCACGTCATGGAAACCGGCCTCATCGCCGGCAGCGAGCCGCGACAGCGCATAGGATGCCGCCGGCGCAATCGCGTCGAAGATGCCGAGCAGCGCGTGCGAAAAGCCCTTGTCGTCGCCGGCGATCAGTTCGGCATAATTGAAATCGTCGCCGGTATACATCTTCACGCGGGGATCGAGCCGACGGCGCATGTCGATCTCGCGCTGCTTGTCGAGCAGCGAAACCTTTACGCCATCCACATTGGCGGCGTTGGCGTTGATGATGGCGACCGCCGTATCCATCGCGTTGTCGAGATCCTTGGTGCCCCAATATCCCGCCAGCGCCGGATCGAACATGTCGCCGAGCCAGTGAATGATCACCGGCTCGCGAACCTGCGACAGCACGCGGTCATAGACTTTGGCGTATTCGTCGGTGCTGCGGCCGAGTTTCGCCAGCGCGCGCGAGGCCATCAGGATGATGCGGCCGCCGGCCTTTTCCACCGCCGCGATCTGCTCTTCGTAAGCGCGGATGACATCCTCAATGGACTTTGCATCTTCGGCGGCGAGGTGATCCGTGCCCGCGCCGGAAAACACCAGCGCATTGCCGCGCGCTTTCGCTGCCTTCACCGAGCGCTGGATCAGTTCCAGCGAGGTCGCCCAGTCCAGGCCCATGCCACGTTGTGCGGTATCCATCGCTTCGGCAACGCCGAGGCCGAGATCCCAGACACGTTCGCGGAACGCAATGGTGCGGTCCCAGTCGATCGCAGCGGTCAGCCAGGGATCGCCCTCGGCAAGCGGATCGGCCACCACATGCGCCGCCGAAAACGCCACGCGGTTGAGCGTGCCGTCGAGCTTCGCCGGAAACGTCCGCGACGCCGCCAGGCGATAGGTTTCGATCGAACGATCCGCCGTCGGCAGCCTCACGGACAGCGATGACATCGGCAGGACAGGCTTGTTCATGGCTGTGCCCCCTCAAACCTTGATCGGAGTGACGTCGATCCAGCGCCTTTCGCGCCAGCTCTGCAGCGCGCATTCGGCGAGTTGTACGCCCTTGGCGCCTTCCAGCAGCGTGTATCTATACGGCGCATCCTCACAGACGTGGCGAATGTACATTTCCCACTGTTCCTTGAACCCGTTGTCATAGACGACGTTGTCGGGAACTTTCTGCCAATCAGCATAGAAATCGTGCGTGCGCTTTTCGTCCGGATTCCATACCGGCCGCGGCGTTGCCTGCCGCGCCTGGATCACGCAATCGGTCAGGCCCGCCACCGCGGAGCCGTGGGTGCCGTCGACCTGGAAGGTCACGAGATCGTCGCGATAGACCCGCGTCACCCAG
>PNLC01000131.1 GCA_013822885.1 Bradyrhizobium sp. | reverse complement strand
GATGCCGCGCGCCCTTGCCGAACAGCAGCCAGCCCAGCGCCATGCGCTGGCGGGTGGGCCTGAGGCCCGCCGCCTGCAGCATTTCATTGACGTCGTGCCAAGGACACCCGGTGAGCGCCGGTTGGTGACCGGCAGCCCGGGCGGCCGGATCAATCCCGTCGTCGTTCAAAATCTGGGCTTCGTCGTTCATGTCCACTTCAGGCACCACGCAGCTAACTCTGGCAATAATCTTGCCCAATATAAAAGGAAATCAGACAGATGCAAGTTTTTCGCAACTAGAACTGGCCCAGGGTTAAGACGGAACCAGCGCGCGAAGGTGCCGATTCCGGCCTTTACCAGTACTTTGCCGGGCCCGCAGGCCTATGTTACAGAGCGCGCGGACCACATATGCGAATTCGGCAGAGGCTATTGCCGTTTGCACCCTAAGTAGCGCCTATTTGCGGGACACAAGCGTTCTCCCGCGGCGAAACGGGTCCGGTTCGCTCGAAGCGCTCCATCGGGACATCTGAGAGAGGCCCAATACGATGCTGGATCGGCGTAACGGTTATGAATACGAGGATCTCCTGGCCTGCGCGCGCGGCGAGATGTTCGGCCCCGGCAACGCGCAGCTGCCGTTGCCGCCGATGCTGATGTTCGACCGTATCACCGACATTACCGAGAAAGGCGGCGAGTACGGCAAGGGCCTGATTCGTGCCGAACTCGATGTGAAGCCGGACCTCTGGTTCTTCGGCTGCCATTTCAAGAATGACCCTGTCATGCCGGGCTGTCTCGGCCTCGATGCCATGTGGCAGATGGTCGGATTCTACCTCGGTTGGGTTGGCGGTGAAGGGCGCGGCCGGGCGCTGGGACTAGGCGATTTGAAGTTCTCCGGCCAGGTGCTGCCGAACGCGCGCAAGGTAGTGTACAACATCGACATGAAACGCGTGATGCGTTCAAAGCTGGTGCTCGGCGTCGGCGACGGCTGGCTTTCCATGGATGACGTGATTATCTATCGCGCCAAGGATCTGAAGGTCGGGCTGTTCAAGCAGGGCTCCGCACCGGCTTGAGCGACGCGATCACGCAGCAACACATCTTGACTGAAAATCATAACGGCAGGGCGAGGCGATCATGAGGCGGGTTGTCATCACGGGGATGGGCATCGTCTCGTCCATCGGAAACAACACCCAGGAAGTGCTTGCGAGCCTTCACGAGGCGAAATCCGGAATTACCCGGGCGACGAAGTACGCCGAGATGGGTTTCCGTTCGCAGGTGCAGGGCGCGCCGACGCTCAATCCAGCCGATGTGATCGACCGGCGCGCGATGCGCTTCCTCGCCGAAGGCGCCGCGTGGAATCATGTCGCCATGGAGCAGGCGATCCAGGACGCGGGACTTTCGCCGGAGGAAGTTTCCGACGTCCGCACCGGCATCATCATGGGCTCCGGCGGGCCGTCTGCGCGCACCATCGTCGAATCCGCCGACATTACCCGGACCAAGGGCCCCAAGCGCGTCGGGCCGTTTGCAGTGCCGAAGGCGATGTCGTCGACCGCGTCAGCCACGCTGGCGACCTGGTTCAAGATCAAGGGCGTCAACTATTCGATCTCGTCGGCCTGCGCGACCTCGAACCATTGCATCGGCAACGCCTATGAGACGATCCAGATCGGCAAGCAGGACGTGATCTTCGCCGGTGGCTGCGAGGAACTGGACTGGTCGCTCTCGGTGCTGTTCGACGCCATGGGCGCGATGTCCTCGAAATACAACGATACGCCAGCCACCGCCTCGCGCCCCTACGACATCAGCCGCGACGGGTTCGTCATCGCCGGCGGCGCCGGCGTCGTGGTGCTGGAAGAGCTTGAGCACGCCAAGGCGCGCGGCGCGCGCATCTATGCCGAAGTGGTCGGCTATGGCGCGACGTCAGATGGGTATGACATGGTTGCGCCGTCGGGCGAGGGCGCCGAGCGCTGCATGCGCATGGCGATGTCGACCGTGAAGACCCCGATCGACTACATCAACCCGCACGCGACTTCGACGCCCGCCGGCGATCCGCCGGAGATCGAGGCGATCCGAAAAGTGTTCGGCACCGGCGAGAAGTGTCCGCCGATCTCGGCGACCAAGGCGCTGACCGGTCACTCGCTCGGCGCCACCGGCGTGCAGGAGGCGATCTATTCGCTTCTGATGATGAACAACGGCTTTGTCTGCGAGAGCGCCCATATCACGGAACTCGATCCGGTGTTCGCCGACATGCCGATCGTGCGCAAGCGCATCGACAACGCCAGGCTCGGCACGGTGCTGTCGAATTCCTTCGGCTTCGGCGGCACCAACGCCACGCTGGTATTCAAGCGGATGGATGCTTGATTTCGTTTTTGCCACTGTTCGCTCGCGGCAAGGCGCCGGCAGGCAGCGGTTGGTGACTTTGCAACAATCCGAAACGGGGTGGGCATGATTATCGAACCGCGCGTGCGAGGCTTCATCTGCACGACGGCACATCCCGTCGGCTGCGCCACAAACGTCCGTGAGCAGATCGCTTATGTTCTCGGCAAGGGCGCCATTCCGGAGTGCCCCAAGCGCGTTGCCGTGGTGGGCTGCTCGACCGGTTACGGCCTTGCCAGCCGCATTGTCGCAACCTTTGCCGGCGGCGCCGACACCATCGGCGTGTCGATGGAGCGCGAGCCTTCCGCGACCAAGAGCGGTAGTGCCGGCTGGTACAATAACCGCGCCTTCGAGCTCGAGGCCGGCAAGATCGGACGCGCTCCCGTCACGCTGGAGGGCGATGGCTTCTCCGACGAGCTGAAGAAGACCTTCATCGAACGTGTCCGCGAAAAGTTCGGACAGCTCGACCTGCTCGTCTACAGCATGGCCGCGCCGGTCCGCACCGATCCGGTCACGGGCAAGACCTGGCGCTCCGCGATCAAGCCGCTCGGTGCTGCCGTCGACATCAAGACGCTGAACACCGAAACCGGCGAGGTCTATGAGACGACCATTGCGCCGGCGAGCGAGGAGGAAGCCGCCGCCACGGTGGCGGTGATGGGGGGCGAGGACTGGAAGCGCTGGATCGACCAGCTCGCGGACGCCGGCGTGCTGGCGCCGGGCTTCCGGACGCTCAACTACACTTATATCGGCAGCGAGCTGACCTGGCCGATCTACTGGAAAGGCACCTTGGGTCGCGCCAAGGCAGATCTCGACCGCAAGGCGGAAGAGATCCGAAGCCGGCTTGGTGAAGACGCCGCCCGCGTGGTGGCGCTGAAGGCTGTCGTCACCCAGGCGAGCTCGGCCATTCCGGTGGTGCCGCTTTATGGCACGGTGCTGTTCAAGGTGATGAAGCAGCTCAAGCTGCACGAAGGATGTATCGAACAGATCGACCGTCTGTTCCGCACCCGCCTAGGCGCGGATGCCGAAGTCGACGAGGCGAAGCGCCTCAGGGTCGACGATTGGGAGCTATCGTCCGAAGTTCAGAAAGAGGTGATACGGCGATGGCCGCTGCTCTCCACCGAAACCCTCGGCGAATTGGCAGACCTTCCGGAATACAGGAGCCAATTCCTGCGCCTGTTCGGATTTGGCATCGACGGCGTCGACTACGCCCAGGACGTTGACCCCCGCGTCGTCGTGTGAGCCGCTACTTTGCATGGGGTTGTTTTCCAGATTTCGTGTCTGGGCCATTCACCCCGCCGCGATCTTCTCCGCGCGCTGGAACGCCGGACGCGCCGCGCAGCGGTCGATATAGGCGTCGAACGACGGCCGCGGCGGCACCATCTTGAACGTCCGCACCGCGAAATTCAGCCCGGAGCCCAGCATGATGTCGGCGGCGGAGAATCTTTCGCCGAGTATCCACGGACCCTTCTGCAGCGCGGCGTCGAGCACGTCGAAAGTCTGAGTCGCACTTCCCCACGCCGCCGTGCTGGCCGGCACCTCGAGCTTGGTGAACAGCTGGATCAGCGCCGGCTCGATGCAGGAAGGTGAAAAGAACAGCCATTGCAGATATCGCGCGCGCAGCGGATCGGTTGTGGCGGGCGCCAGTTTGGTTTCGGGATAGCGGTCGGCGATATAGGCGCAGATCGCCGAGGCTTCCCCGAGCGCGGCCTCGCCATCCCTGAGTCCCGGCACCTTGCCCATCGGGTTGATGGCCAGATAGGCCGGCGCCTTCTGCGCGCCGGTCGAGATATCGGTCAGCACGCGCTCGTAGGGAAGCCCGGTTTCTTCGAGCAGCCAGATCGCTGAGAACGAGCGGGAGCGGGGCGACCAGTAGAGTTCGATCATGCGGCGGAACCTTTCATCGGCGGGGACGAACAGCGTCCTGTTTTGCGCGTCCGCCGCGAATTGGCAACGCACTACGTCTGGGACGAACGGGCGGTGTCCCAACCGACATCTTGGTCAACCGATTTTGGAAGGTCGGCTATTTCCGTGCTGACGATCCCGCCTTGTGCTGCTTGCGCAACGCTTCGGCGGCGAGACAAACCACTTCGGAGATCTGCTGAAGCTGCCCGGCCAGCGGGCTGGTCTTGCGCCAGACCATGCCGATGGTTCGCGATGGCTGCGGGTTGTCGAACCGGGCGACGGAGACTGCTGCCGAGCGTGTTTCCACCGCCACCGCCATCTCCGGAATCAACGTGACGCCGATTCCGGCGCCGACCATCTGAACCAGTGTCGACAGCGAACTGGCGTCCAGCACTTCGCGCGGCGGCGACGATTGCATGTTGCAGAACGACAGCGCCTGATCGCGGAAGCAATGTCCCTCTTCCAGCAGCAGCAGCCTCATTTCGCGCAGCGTCTCATGGCTCGGCACCGGCGTTCCCTCATCCTCGCCGGGACGGACCAGCAGGAAATTCTCCGAGAAGCACGCGACCTCGGTCAGCGACGGTTCCGACACCGGCAGCGCGACGATTGCGGTGTCGAGCCGGCCCTCGGCGACTTCCTTGATCAGCTTCGGCGTCAGCGTCTCGCGGATGTGGATGTCGAGTTCGGGATGTAGCCGCGCCAGGTTCTCGATCACCTTGGGCAGCAGATAGGGCGCGATCGTCGGGATCATGCCGATACGGAGCCGGCCCGCGAGCCGGTCGCGGGAGGCACGCGCGAAGTCGCCGAGTTCGTCGACCGAGCGCAGGATCTCGCGGACGCGCTGGATGATCTCTTCGCCGAATTTCGTCAGCGTAGCCTGCCGGGCGTTGCGCTCCAGCAGCACGCCGCCGAGAATTTCCTCCATTTCCTTGATCTGCATCGACAGCGCCGGCTGCGAGATCGAACATGCCTCGGCCGCGCGCCCGAAATGGCTATGGCGGGCCAGCGCGTCGAAGTAGCGAAGCTGCCTGAGCGTCATTTGCATCATCAGGTGATCTTATCGGTTCGATCACTAAAATCAACTTTACCTGATGAAAGGCGCTGCTTAGATTGCTTCCAATTCGAACAGGGACGACCCCTCAGGAGGCAATCATGGACGACAAGACAAAATGCCCGTTCACGGGCTCGCGCGGACACGGGAACCGCGACTGGTGGCCGGACGCACTGGATGTTTCGGTGCTGCACCGGAACTCCAATTTGTCCGATCCGATGGGCAAGGCGTTCGACTACGCCAAGGAATTCAAGACCCTCGACCTCAATGCCGTGATCAAGGACCTCACGGCGCTGATGACGGAGTCGCAGGAGTGGTGGCCGGCCGATTTCGGTCACTATGGCGGTCTCATGGTCCGCATGGCTTGGCACAGCGCCGGCACGTATCGAATTACTGATGGCCGCGGCGGCGCCGGCGCCGGTCAGCAGCGTTTTGCGCCGCTGAACAGCTGGCCTGACAACGCCAACCTCGACAAGGCGCGCCGGCTGCTGTGGCCGATCAAGCAGAAATACGGCCAGAAGATCTCGTGGGCCGACCTGATGATTCTCGCCGGCAACGTCGCGCTGGAATCGATGGACTTCAAGACGTTCGGCTTCGCTGGCGGCCGTGTCGACGTCTGGGAGCCCGAAGAGCTGTTCTGGGGACCTGAGGGCACCTGGCTCGGTGACGAGCGCTATAGCGGCGAACGGCAGCTCGCCGAGCCGCTCGGCGCCGTGCAGATGGGCCTGATCTACGTCAATCCGGAAGGGCCGAACGGCAATCCGGACCCGCTCGCTGCGGCAAGGGACATCCGCGAGACGTTCTTCCGTATGGCAATGAACGACGAAGAGACTGTTGCGCTGATTGCCGGCGGCCACTCCTTCGGCAAGACCCACGGCGCCGGCGATCCGTCGCTGGTGGGAGCGGACCCGGAAAGCGGTGCGCTCGAGGATCAGGGCCTCGGCTGGAAGAGCAAGCACGGCACCGGCTTCGGCGCCGACGCCATCACCGGCGGTCCGGAAGTCACCTGGACGCAGACGCCGACCAAGTGGAGCAACCTGTTCTTCAAGAACCTGTTCGAGAACGAGTGGGAGCTGACGAAGAGCCCGGCCGGCGCCAAGCAGTGGCAGGCGAAAGGCGCCGAAGCCTCGATCCCGGACGCCTTCGACAACTCGAAGAAGCACGTGCCGACCATGCTGACGACCGACCTGTCGCTGCGCTTCGATCCGGCCTACGAGAAGATCTCGCGGCGCTTCTACGAGCATCCGGACCAGTTCGCCGATGCGTTCGCGCGGGCCTGGTTCAAGCTCACGCACCGCGACATGGGCCCGGTGGCGCGCTATCTCGGCCCGCTGGTGCCGAAGGAAACGCTGATCTGGCAGGACCCGGTACCGGCCGTGGATCACCCCGTCATCGGCGATGCTGATATTGCCGCACTGAAGACGAAGATTCTCGGCTCCGGCCTGTCGGTGTCGCAGCTTGTCTCGACCGCATGGGCGTCGGCATCGACGTTCCGCGGCTCCGACAAGCGCGGTGGCGCAAATGGCGCGCGCATTCGCCTCAGCCCGCAGAAGGACTGGGACGTCAACCAGCCGGCCGAGCTGAAAACGGTGCTGGAGAAGCTCGAGGCGATCCAGAAGGAGTTCGGCAAGAAGGTTTCGCTGGCCGACCTGATCGTTCTCGGCGGCTGCGCGGCGATCGAGAAGGCCGCAAAGGATGCCGGCATCGATATCAAGGTGCCGTTCACGCCGGGCCGCGCGGATGCATCGCAGGATCAGACCGACGTCGCGTCCTTTGCGCCGCTCGAGCCGCGCGCCGACGGTTTTCGCAACTACGTCAACGCCAAGAAGCATCAGTTCATGGCGCCCGTAGAGGCGCTGGTGGACCGCGCGCAATTGCTGCGACTGACGGGACCCGAGATGACGGTGCTCATCGGTGGCCTGCGGGTCCTCGGCGCGAATGCCGGCGGATCGAAGCACGGCGTCTTCACCAGCAAGCCGGGCACGCTGACCAATGATTTCTTCGTCAACCTGCTCGACATGGCCACCGTCTGGCAGCCGGCTGCCGACGGCACCTATGAAGGCCGCGACCGCAAGACCAATGCGGCGAAGTGGACCGGCACAGGCGTCGACCTGATCTTCGGTTCGCACTCGCAGCTCCGCGCCTTCGCAGAAGTCTATGCATGCGCGGATTCGAAGGAGAAATTCGCTGGGGATTTCGTGGCGGCGTGGACCAAGGTCATGAACCACGATCGCTTCGACCTCGCCTCATAACTTCGGAAGCCAGATCGCAAAACAAAAAAGGGCGGCCGCGAGGCCGCCCTTTTCACGTCAGGCCGTGATCAGACGCCGAGGATGCCGGCCTTCGCCGCGGCATAACGCTCCGCGATCTTGTTCCAGTTCACCGTGTTCCACCACGCCTTGAGATAATCCGCGCGGCGGTTCTGGTAGTTCAGATAATAGGCGTGCTCCCAGACGTCGTTGCCCATCAGGACCCGCTTGCCGTCCATCATGGGGCTGTCCTGGTTCGGACGGGTCTCGATCGCGAGCTTGCCGTCCTTGGCTACGGTCACGAACACCCAGCCGGAGCCGAACTGGCGTCCGCCCGCGGCGTTGAAGTCGTTCTGGAATTTTTCCATGCCGCCGAGATCGCGATCGATCGCGGCCAGCACCTCGCCCTCGGCCTTGCCGCCGTTCGGGCCCATGATTTCCCAGAACATGGTGTGGTTGGCATGACCGCCGAGATTGTTGCGGACGGTGAATTTGATGCCGTCGTCGAGCGCGTTCAAATTGCCGAGCACGTCTTCGATCTTCGCCGTTCCCAGCTGCGCGTTGGTCTTGGCGACGTTGTTGAGGTTGGCGACATAGGCCGCGTGGTGGCGGCCGTGATGGATTTCCATCGTCTTGGCGTCGATGTGGGGCTCGAAAACATTGAAGGCATAATTCAGCGGCGGCAGCGTGAAGGGACCGGCTGCGGCGGCCGGCGCCGGGGCGGGAGCCGCGGCCTGGGCGAAAACGGTGCGCGGAACCGCTGCCATCGCGGCGATGCCGGTTGCGGCAAACATGAGTTGGCGGCGGGACATGAATGACATCGATTTCTCCTTACCTGTGGTGGAACTGGATACGCTTCTGTGACGGCACGGCGACGCCGCTGGTGCGACAACGCGACAAGTTACGAATGGGATCAAAAACCGGTTCGCCGCGGCTGCGGCAGCACCGCAGCAGAACCGCACAAGTGTGACGCGTTCGCGGCATTCTAGCCCGGCCAGACAACAAAAAAGGGCGGCCTCTCGGCCGCCCCTTGTTCACAATCTTGCGATGCCTACTCGCCGGCCGCTTCGCGCTGCGGGGCTTCCGCCTTCTGCTTGGCTTCGAGGTCCTCGCCGGTCTCCTGATCGACCACCTTCATCGACAGCCGCGTCTTGCCGCGGTCGTCGAAGCCGAGCAGCTTGACCTTGACCTTGTCGCCTTCCTTGACGACGTCGGAGGTCTTCTGCACGCGCGCCGAGGCGAGCTGGCTGATGTGGACGAGGCCGTCCTTGGCGCCGAAGAAATTCACGAACGCGCCGAACTCCATCACCTTGACCACGGTGCCCTCGTAGATCTGGCCGAGCTCCGGGTCGGAGGCGATCGACTTGATCCACTTGATCGCGGCCTTCATCGCTTCGCCGTCGTTGGACGCGACCTTCACGGTGCCGTCGTCGTCGATGTTGACCTTGGCGCCGGTCTTCTCGACGATCTCGCGGATCACCTTGCCGCCGGTGCCGATCACTTCCCGGATCTTGTCGGTTGCGATCTTGAAGGTCTCGATGCGCGGCGCGTATTCGCCGAGCTCAGCGCGGGCGTTGGTCAGCGCCTTGGACATTTCGCCGAGGATGTGGATACGCCC
>PNLC01000130.1 GCA_013822885.1 Bradyrhizobium sp. | reverse complement strand
CAAAAATCGGATTCTTGCCCAGCCTCGACGGCGCGAGTGGAATATTTTTGCGCGAAGAGATGGACAGAGTTTTGGTGATTTGCCCGTCGTGCCAATTGGTCGCGCCCGACGATGTCATTTTGACGTTGCGGGCGAAGCGAAGCAATTCAAATAGGCGCGCGCTAGCGGCCAGTCCGCTCAGCAATTTGCATTGAAGCTGTGGTTCAGCGCGATTGAACTTCTACGAACCCGATTTCGTCGGAATGACACGCTTCACTACGGCATGGGCTTCGCGACGCGAGACACCCAGCGATTGCAGGATAGCTATGACGGCGAACGGTACATCTGGGCTCTGCACATTTCCTTCGCTCGCCGACAGCATCACCTGGAGAACGATGCCAACAACAATAGCTGTGCCGAGGTCGGATGAAATCTCGGCAATACGGCCTTGGCGTGATGCTTGATACAAGTCCTCGGCAAGAAGGCCACGTGCAGCGCTTCCTACCGTCGGAAATGACCAGGCGTAACGAGCAACGAGGCCCCCCCACTTCGGATTAAGTGTCGCTTGATGCAGGAATGTGCGACATCCATCCGCAATTCGCTCGATGGGATCCTCGAAGATAGCGCGCCGCGGCTGCAGCAAATTTACGAACGTCTGGGTCAGTTCGTCCGCGACCACCATTTGCACCGCCTCGATGTTCTTGAAATGCACATAGAGTGTCCCTTTGGCGACGCCCGCCTCGCGTACGACGTCCTCGACCGTTACGGATTCGACCGCCTGTTTCGCATACAGCGAACGTGCCGCGGCGAGGAGCTGCTCGCGGGTCCTCGCGCTTTTTGCGCGTCCAATCTCGGCGCGCTTGGCCGGATCAATTTTTGCCACGACGGACCCTTCTCAACTTCGTGCTTTCTCCATATTGACATTTATTTCAAAATGACTAAATCGTCATTTATAGATTCAAGTTTGTAGATAGTTATGCATTCCGAGAGATTTCGATGCCGGCCACGCGTTCCGCTGCAACGGGACCGAACATAACCACGGCTAGCTGCCAATAAGGATATCCGACATGTACCGCCCCCTCGCCATCATCTGCTCGGCATTGATCCTTGGCATCTCCGATGCGTCCGCGCAGACCGAGCTTTCCAAATACGCCGACGCCAAAGGCTACATCGACGTTCAAAAGCTTACCTGCGCTCAGCTGGCCGGTACATATCAGGAAGACGCGGACTTTCTCGGGATCTGGTATAGCGGCTGGTACAACGGACTCGCCAAGAAGCATGCGATCAACGTGCCTCGCGTGAAGGAGAACATTCACAACGTCATCGTCTACTGCAAGGCACATCGGGACGTAACAGTCATCAAGGCGATCGATACGGTTCTCAAGGCAGAGAAGAACCAATAATCCGTCACGACCGAACTCGACCAGTGTCAGACTCCTTGATCGAAGCCGAGCCCATAACTGGTAAAGGGACAGAACCTTGATGTTCAAGTATCGTCTCGCCATTGCAACCTTCCTGAGCGCGTTGTCCCTGGCGACATTGCCTGCCTCCTCTTTGATGGCCCAGGCTCCTCCTCAGGGAACGAAAGCCGGCGTCCTGGCCTGCAAGCTTTCGCCGTCGATCGGACTTATTATCGGCTCCCGGCAACGCATGTCATGCCGCTATGATCCAAACGGCGGAGGCCCGCCGGAATTTTACACTGGCGTCATGAACAACATCGGCCTCGACATTGGAATCACCGCAGGTGGGGCATTGGCTTGGGGAGTTGTTGCTCCGACCGCCGGCCCGATGCGTGGTGCGCTGGCCGGTACCTACGTGGGCGCATCCGGCGCGATCGGAGTAGGTGTGGGAGTCGGTGCAAATGTCCTGGTGGGCGGATCCAACCGCTCGATCGCACTTCAGCCTCTTTCAGTCGAGGGATCCGTCGGCGTCAATCTGTCCCTTGGCGTCTCGGGCCTGACCCTCACATGGGTGCCGCGATAGAAGGCATCGAGTTAACGGATCAATTTCTTCAATTCCGAAAGGTGGTCATCGCAGGGCCGCCTCTCAGTCAAAGGATCGCCGATGAGAATCCTGAAACAAGCTCTGGCCGCGTTGTTGCTAATGACAGTCTGCGCCTCGGTGGAATCCGCACATGCGCAATCCGATATAGCCAAAACGTTCGTGGATCGGCTGATCGACCGGGTCGCAAAACTGGAAAAGTCCTGCGCGAAGGAAATCAAGAGATATTGCTCGACGGTCACGCCGGGCGAAGGGCGCATGATCTACTGCATGCAAGCGCACGAAGACAAGATAGGCCCGGGCTGCTCGTATGACCTCCAGGACGTTGTGCTCGCGCTGCAGGCGTCGAACGAAACTTTGAAGGACGCCGTCACTGCGTGCCGGGCCGACATTGCCAGCAAATGCGGCAACGTCCAGCCAGGAAAGGGCCGGGTAGCCGCGTGCCTTGTCGCGGAAAAGGCAAGCGTGTCGAAGGACTGCGCGAACGCAATTGAAAACGTCGAAAAAGTCAAAACTCAATAACGGCAGGTTCAGAACCAGCCAGCGAGGCCATCCATGTTGCGGTTGACCCATGCCGTTCTCGTTTCGACCACGGCGATCTTGATCAGTGTTTCTGCTGGCGCCGCCGATTTGCCAGCACGGGTTCAGCCGGCCGCACCGGCCGCCTATGCACCGTCGTTTTCCTGGACGGGTTTCTATGTCGGTGGCGAACTCGGTTGGATACGAACCGATCCCGACTACACCACCGGGGCAGTGTTGCTCGGAACGCCTTTCCTCGTCTCGGCGACGACCGGCAAGGACGGCCTGAGCTACGGCATTCTGGCAGGTTACAATTATCAGGCAGGTAATGTGGTGCTCGGCGTCGAGGGTGACTTCGAAGGCTGGACGGTCGGCAAGATCCGCTACACCTCGATCACCGGGGATTTTCTGACAGCGCACAGCAAATGGGGCGGATCGGTCCGCGGGCGGCTCGGCTTTGCGGCCGATCGCGCCCTGTTTTACGTGGCAGGTGGTGCAGCATTCGTCTCGAGCAAGACGTCCATCCCAACCACCGGAATCTCGGTCGGCGGCGACGATACACGCGTCGGATGGACCGTGGGAGCAGGCATCGATTACGCCTTCACGAACAACTGGTTCACTGGCGTGGAGTATCGTTATTCGCAATTTGAGTCCAAATCCCTTGTCTATCCCATCCCCGTCCTGAATCTCGGGACGATCGGACTGAAGCAGGATTTGAGCAACAACCAGGTCACGGCTCGGATCGGCTACAAATTCTGAAGCGGCACGCAACAACCGTTACTCCCAGGATACAAAATGAGTCACCGGCCGACAGACAGATCCTTGCGGGAGGGCGTCAACCGCCGCGATGTCTTGTTGAATGGAAGCTCTGCTCTAGCCGCCGCGTGCATAGCTTCAATGGCGCCGGTGAGTATCACGTCGGCGATAGCGCAATTGCCGTCGCGACGCCCGCACATCATCTGCATTGTCGCGGACGATCTCGGATGGAAAGACGTCGGGTTTCATGGCTCTGACATCAAGACCCCGAATATCGACAGGCTAGCGCAGAACGGTGCCCGGCTTGAGGAGTTTTACGTCCAGCCTATGTGCACCCCTACGCGTGCGGCATTAATGACGGGGCGGTATCCGTGCCGTTACGGCTTGCAAACGCTGGTCATTCCGACACCCAGTAAATACGGCCTACCCACGGACGAACTGCTGCTGCCGCAGGCACTCAAGGACGCAGGTTATCGGACTGCCATGGTCGGCAAGTGGCACCTGGGACACGCCGATCGCAAGTATTGGCCTCGCCAACGCGGATTCGACTACCACTACGGATCAATGGTGGGCGAGGTCGATTACTTCACGCATTCATCTGCAAATGTGCGCGACTGGTATCGTGACGACCGACCCGTAACCGAGCGGGGCTACGTCACCCAATTATGGGGCGCGGATGCGGTAGCGCAGATCAACGCTCATGATCCAAAAACACCGCTATTTCTTTACCTTGCCTTTACGGCTCCCCACTCGCCGTATCAGGCTCCGAAAGAGTACATCGACAAGTATCGTCATATTGAAGATCCCACAAGACGCACCTACGCGGCCATGATCACGTGCATGGACGACGAAATAGGCAAGTTGGTCGCCGCGCTTGAAAAAAAGCAAATGCGCGAAAATACGCTGATTGCTTTCATGAGCGACAATGGTGGCAACCAAACCGCGCTCCTTGCCGGAGACGCAGACGTCTCAAACCTCAAGCTCCCCGCTGACAACGGTCCCTACCGCGGCGGAAAAGGCATGCTTTACGAAGGAGGAACTCGCGTCGCCGCCTTCGCGAACTGGCCCGGTCGCATCAAGCCCGGCGAGGTGAAAGAGAAGATACACGTTGTTGACATGTTCCCAACTCTGGCCGGACTCGCGGGAGCCAACCTCACAAAGGGGAAGCCCCTTGACGGACTTGACGTCTGGTCGACCATAAGCAGTGGTGCTGCCTCGCCACGCCACGAGATCGTCTACAACGTCGAGCCATTTCGCGGTGGCGTGCGTATAGACGATTGGAAGCTCATCTGGAGGACTTCACTTCCGTCCGCCATTGAGTTGTATAACATTCCCCAGGATCCTTCAGAAAAGACGAATCTAGCCGACGGCAATCCCGAGAAGGTTGCTGAATTGCAGAAGCGCATCGAGCAACTTGCCCGGGAAAGCGCAAAATCCCTGTTCCTTTTGGACGCATT
The DNA here is from genome assembly GCA_013822885.1 of Bradyrhizobium sp. Taxonomy (GTDB): domain Bacteria; phylum Pseudomonadota; class Alphaproteobacteria; order Rhizobiales; family Xanthobacteraceae; genus Bradyrhizobium. The sequence goes on along the minus strand of PNLC01000130.1, from coordinate 4,476 downwards.
CGGGGCGGTGAAAAGCGCCGCGCATGGCCCGCCCTCGTTACCGAATGAGGATGCCTACTTCACGCGGGGTGACTGAAACGCAGTTGGGCCAGGACAACCGTTACTGTGCTCACTCCCCGATCAGCTTCAACCACTCGTCCTCGGTCAGGACAACCACCCCAAGTTCACGCGCTTTGGTCAGCTTCGAACCTGCATCCTCGCCAGCCACGACGTAGTCCGTCTTCTTCGACACCGAACCCGCGACCTTGGCGCCGAGACGTTCGGCCACCGCCTTGGCCTCATCGCGGGTAAATTTTGTCAGCGAGCCCGTGAACACCACGGTCTTGTCCGACACGGGCGAGCTCTTGCGCGGCTGTTCGGCGGGCTTCACCTCGATCTCGCGCAGCAGTTCGCCGAGCGCCTTCACATTGCGCGGCTCGGCGAAGAACTCCACGACGGCGTCGGCGACGATCTCGCCGATGCCGCCGATATTGTTGAGATCCTGATAGGCCTCGGTGGTGTTCTCCTCGTCCTTTGTCCCCTCGGCGGCGGCCAGCATCGCCTCGCGAAAATTCTCGATGGTGCGGTAGTGCCGCGCCAGCAGTTTTGCATTGCCCTCGCCGACGTGACGGATACCGAGCGCAAAGATCAGGCGGTGCAGCTCGATGCTGCGGCGGGCATCGATCGCGGCAAACAGATTGCGCACCGAGGTTTCGCCGTAGCCTTCGCGCGCCATCAGCTTGCTGGTGGAGCGCGCATCGCGCTTCTGCAGCGTGAAGATGTCGACCGGCGACATCACGAGCCCGTCCTCGTAGAATTCCTGGATCTGCTTGTCGCCGAGGCCGTCGATATCGAACGCCAGCCGCGAGACGAAATGCTTGAGCCGCTCCACCGCCTGGGCCGGGCAGATCAGCGCACCGGTGCAGCGGCGTACCGCCTCGTCCTCCTCGCGCACCGCATGGCTGCCGCAAACCGGGCATGTGTCCGGAAATTTGTATTGCGTCGCGCTCTTCGGCCGCTTGTCGATGACGACGCTGACGACCTGCGGAATCACATCACCGGCGCGCTGGACGACAACCGTATCGCCGACCCTGAGATCGACGCCATCGCGAATCGGACTGCCATCGTTGCCGATGCCTTTGATGTAATCTTCATTGTGCAACGTCGCATTTGAAACGACGACGCCGCCGACGGTGACCGGCTCGAGCCGCGCCACCGGCGTCAGTGCGCCAGTGCGGCCAACCTGGATGTCGATCCCGTTGAGGATCGTCGTCGCCTGCTCGGCGGCGAATTTGTGCGCGATCGCCCAGCGCGGGCTGCGCGACACGAAGCCGAGACGATCCTGCCAGTCGAGCCGGTCGACCTTGTAGACCACGCCGTCGATGTCGTAGCCGAGCGAGGCGCGCTCTTCGCCGATCCTGCTGTAGAATTCGAGGACGGCGTCGACATCCTTGCAGAGCGTCGTCAGCGGATTGACGACGAAGCCGGCCTTGTCCATCCAGGCAAGCATGCCGTGCTGCGTATCGGCGGGACGCTCGCTCATCTCGCCCCACGTATAGGCAAAGAATTTCAGCGGCCGCGACGCGGTGATCGAGACATCCTTCTGACGCAGCGAGCCCGCCGCCGAATTGCGCGGATTGGCGAACACCGTGTCATCGGCTTCCGCCTGCTTCCTGTTGAGCTCGAGAAAATCCTTCTTGAGCATGTAGACTTCGCCACGCATTTCACAGGCGGCTGGAATATGGCGGCCCTTCAGCGTGTGCGGAATGTCCTTGATGGTGCGGACGTTGGCGGTGACGTCCTCGCCGGTAAAGCCGTCGCCGCGGGTGGCCGCGCGGACCAGTTCGCCATTCTCGTAGCGCAGCGACAGCGACAGGCCGTCGATCTTCGGTTCGGCAACCAGCGCTGGAATATGTTCGGCATCGAGCTTGAGAAACCGCCGGATGCGATCGACGAACTCGGTGACATCCTCGTCGCTGAAGGCGTTGCCGAGGGAGAGCATGGGAACGGCATGCTGCACTTTTGCAAAGCCGCGCGCCGGGGCGGCGCCGACCTTTTGCGTCGGCGACTCGGTCGTGACCAGATCGGGAAACTTCGCCTCGATCGCCTCCAGCCGGTGCCGCAGCGCGTCGTAGGCCGCGTCCGATACGGACGGCGCATCCTTCTGGTAATAGCGCTCGTTGTGCGCCTCGATCTCCAGCGCAAGCCGCATATGCTCGACCTTGGCTTGGGCCTTGGTCAGCTTGGCAACGTCAACCAGCGGCTTCTTTGCTTTCACGGCCATGATGGAGCGCCACCGTTACGCCGTCGCCGCGCGCAGCAGCCGTTCGGCCGCGGCCCTCGCCTCCGCCGTGATCTCGGCCCCCGCCAGCATGCGGGCGATTTCCTCGCGGCGGTGGTCGGCGGCTAGCGCGTTGACGCGGGTGGCGACGCGCTTGCCCTTGTCGAGGGCGTCCTTGGAAATAAGGAGGTGCTGGTTCGCCCGTGCGGCGACCTGCGGGGCGTGCGTCACCGCCATCACCTGGACCTGGCCGGCGAGCCGCGACAAGCGCGCGCCGATCGCGTCCGCCACCGCGCCGCCGACGCCGGTATCGATTTCGTCGAACACCAGCGTGGGCGCCGAACCGCGGTCGGACAGCACCACCTTGAGCGCCAGCAGGAACCGCGACAGCTCGCCGCCGGAAGCGACCTTCATCATCGGGCCCGGCCTGGTGCCGGGATTGGTCTGCACCCAGAACTCGACGCGATCGATGCCCTGCGGCCCAGGTGACTTCGCATCGGTCTCGACCTGGGTCATGAATTTCGCGCGTTCGAGCTTCAGCGGCGCCAGTTCGGCGTTGACGGCCTTGTTGAGCTTGTCGGCGGATTTGCTGCGCGCGGCAGAAAGCTTCTCGGCGGCCGCGCCGTAGCGCTTGTCGGCCTCACCGGCTGCGGCTTCCAGCTTCTTCAGCCGGTCGGCGCCGGCATCGATCAGCGCCACGTCGGCGACGAACTTGGCGGCCAGCGCCGCCAGCCCGTCGACCGGTGTCGAATATTTGCGCGAGGCGGCGCGGAGCGCAAACAACCGCTCCTCGATCCGTTCCAGCTCGGCAGGATCGAAATCGGCCGCGACAAGCGCTGCGGAAAGATGCTGCTCGGCCTCTTCCAGCGCGTTGATCGCGATATCGATCGCCCTCACCGCCGGCTCGACCAGCGCTGGCGAATTGGCGGCGCGGCGCTCGAGGCGGCGCACGGCGGCGGCCAGCGCCGGCACCGGCGAATGGGGACCGCCGACCGCCTCCTGCGCCTCGCGCAGATCGCTAGCGATCTTCTCGCCCTGCATCATGATGGTACGGCGTCCGGCGAGCGCCGTCTCCTCGCCGTCCTGCGGCTTCAGCGTTTTGAGTTCGTCGGCGGCGTGGCGCAGATAGTCCGCCTCGCGGGCGGCGCGCTCCATGCTGGCGCGATGCTCGTCGAGGGCGTGATTCGCGGTCCGCCGCGCTTCCCACAATGATTCGAGCGCCGTGACTTCCTTCTCCAACCCGGCGAAAGCATCGAGCAACTGCCGGTGCGTCGAGGCATCGACCAGCGCGCGCTCGTCATGCTGGCCATGGATCTCGACCAGCGCGGCGCCGACCGCTTTCAGGGTCTGCACGCTGATCGACTGGTCGTTGATGAAGGCGCGGGTGCGGCCGTCGGCCAACTGCACGCGGCGGAGAATCATCTCGCAAGAACCTTCAACGCTTGCGTCGTCGAGGCCGTTCTCGGAGAGGATCCTTGCGGCCGGATGGCCCTTGGGGATGTCGAACGTCGCCGTCACCTGGCCCTGCTCGGCGCCATGGCGGACGAGACCCGAATCGCCCCGGCCGCCGAGCGCCAGCGCGAATGCATCGAGCAGGATGGATTTGCCCGCGCCGGTCTCGCCGGTCAGCACCGCGAGGCCACGGGAGAATTCGATATCGAGCCGTTCGATCAGGACGATGTCACGGATCGACAGACGGGCTAGCATGCCAAGTAAATTCCTAGTCGAAATTCCTAGCCGAGACCCATCTTCTTGAAGGCCCTGGAGATATAGGAGCCCTTGTTCTCGCTCGGCTCGAGACCACCCGACTTTACAAGATTATAGGCTTCCTTGTACCAGCGGCTGTCCGGAAAGTTGTGCCCAAGTACGGCTGCCGCCGTCTGCGCCTCGCCGACGATACCGATCGACATATAGGCTTCCGTCAGCCGCGCCAGCGCTTCCTCGACATGCCGCGTGGTCTGGTAGCGGGTAACGACCGTCTTGAAGCGGTTGATGGCGGCGGTGTAGTCGCGCTTTTGCATGTAATAGCGGCCGACATCCATTTCCTTGCCGGCGAGCTGGTCGCGCGCGCCTTCGAGCTTGGCCTTGGCGGAGGTCGCATATTCCGAGGTCGGGTATTTGCGAATCACCTCTTCCAGCGCCGCGATCGCCTTCTCGGTGCGGCCCTGGTCGCGGGAGATGTCCGGGATCTGGTCGTAATGCGAAGCCGCGATCAG
>PNLC01000129.1 GCA_013822885.1 Bradyrhizobium sp. | reverse complement strand
TCCGCCAGCGCCGCCGCCAGGTGCTTGAGCGTGATGGTGGCTGGGGATGCTGCTTTCTTCGCCAAAACTGGCCCTCCTTGTTGGAAATGTCTTTCGAGCGTTCGCAAATACCGGCTCGGTGCCGGAAAACGCGTCGCATGATGAGCTGAAGCCCGCTGGTCCCGATCCGACGGGAACGCGGAGGGCTTCAAGAAACCCAACTGTATCAGGCCTTAAACGATTCGGCTGTCGGGCACCTGCGATGTTATGCCCTAAAACAGGCCGTTATTTGCATCGGCGTCAAGGAAGTGCCCATTTGGCGGGAGGATTTGCAACGTCCTTGACTATGGGGAAACGGCCCTTTATGCCCTCGGTTCTGCGCGGGTCAGGATCTGATTACGGCATCCGCGGGAGTAGCTCAGTTGGTTAGAGCGCCGCCCTGTCACGGCGGAGGCCGCGGGTTCGAGTCCCGTCTCTCGCGCCAGTTTTCTCGCGCAAACAAAAAGGCCGCCCAAAGGGCGGCCGTTTTTATTCCAATTGGATGGATTTGGCTTAGCGGACAGTCGAGGTATTCGCGCTGGTGACCACCACCGGCTTGCCCGCCTTAACGACCTGGGCAGTCTGGCTGTAGTCCGCTCCCGTGCGGGCCGAAATGCCAAAGGCTGCGACCGCGATGCCGGCCACGAGGGCGACAACCACGATCTTCAGGTGGGTACTGCGATCCGCCGAGTGAATGGAGTGGTTCATCTAAGCCTCCCGGACGACTCTGCGTCCTCTGTTGCCGAGAGATTTACGCGTCATCTGTTTCAAGATGGTTTCGCGGTTCCCTCAAAATGGTTTCATCTCGCCGGTTTTTCGCCTCGTTTATTGCCGGGCTCCGTGATGGAACGCACACAAGCGGGAGCAGTCACCGGGCGCGGCGAACCGGGGCGGGATGGAAACTATAATAATAACAAGGAGAAACATGCGAAATGCACCCCCGGGGCAGTTGGTCACGGTCGTGCTTCAGCGCGTGGCCGAGCCTACCGGGCAACGGCCGACAAGATTGAAGTTGCGGCCAGCGCCCCGTTGAAGCCCCGCGTCCGCATGCGCGGCGACACCGGGCCAAGGCTGGAGTGCCGACCGATTCGCTAATGCCAGGCGCGCCCGCGTCGCCATGGCGATGGATAACGATATCAACGATCTTCGTTTTGCATCGCGCGATTGCCGCGTCCGATCGCGATCGCTGGCCTTGGCAGCGGCCAGCTTTGTTGGCAGAGGTTTGGGAATGAACCAGAAGCCCGTAAAGCAGGCCGCGCCGCTGGCCGTTGCAGCAAATGATGCAGAGCTGGCGCCGGCCACGGCGATGCTGTCGTCGCGGCTGATCGTGCTGGCCAATCTGCTCAAGCGCGGCGCGATCCTGCGCTACAAGCGGCTGGTAGGGCTCTCGCCGGTGGAATTCGGACTGGTGGCCTCCCTGGGACGGCGGCCGCCGATGAGCGTGATCCGGCTCGCGGAGGCGGTCGGCATGGACAAGGGGCAGATCAGCCGGGCGCTCGCCGAGCTGGTCTCGCGCCGACTGGTCGCCAAGGAGATCAATCCGCGGGACAATCGGGAGACGCTGGTTTGCCTGACCAAGGCTGGACTGGCGGCCCACGATACGATCGTGGCTGGCGCTCACGAGCGCAATCGGCGGCTCCTGGAGCAACTCGGCAAGGAGGAACTGGCAGGGCTTCTGGACCAGATCGATCGCCTCACCGAGACAGCCGCTGTGATGCTCGCCGACGAGAAGGACCAGGCCTGAGATCGGGGCCAATCCGGTTGGCGCTGGCATCGGCAAGCGCGGCAGGAACGCAACACTTTTTCGGGTTCTGCAAGCGCGCCATGAGCGGGGAGAGACGTCGGGATGGCTTGTCTTGCGCCCTCTGTTGCGCTGCGCTAAGCCTCAAGAACCATTCCAATCAACGAATCTGCGGCAGTCCGTAACCGCAGGAAAAGGCTACGCCGATGACCGGCATCCTGCAGGATTACCTTCCACTTGTCGTGTTTATCGGAGTGGCCAGCCTGATCGGCCTGGCGCTTCTGATCGCGCCGTTCCTCGTCGCCTTCCAGCAGCCGGATCCGGAAAAGCTGTCCGCCTATGAATGCGGATTCAACGCTTTTGACGACGCCCGCATGAAGTTCGACGTCCGCTTCTACCTGGTCGCGATCCTCTTCATCATCTTCGATCTCGAAGTCGCGTTCCTGTTCCCGTGGGCGGTCGCGTACGGCAAGCTGGGAGTCACCGGCTTCTGGACGATGATGGTGTTCCTCACCGTCCTCACGGTCGGATTTGTTTATGAGTGGAAGAAAGGCGCGCTCGAATGGGATTGAGCCCGACAGCAACCCGTGGCTCTGCGCCTGATATTGCGCAGGCGCCGAAGGGTATTCTCGATCCCGCCACCGGCAGGCCGGTCGGCGCCAACGATCCGTTCTTCCTCGAGGTCAATCACGAGCTGTCCGACAAGGGCTTCTTCGTTGCCGCCGCCGACGATCTGATCACCTGGGCGCGCACGGGCTCGCTGATGTGGATGACGTTCGGTCTCGCCTGCTGCGCGGTCGAGATGATGCAGGTGTCGATGCCGCGCTACGACGTCGAGCGTTTCGGCTTCGCGCCGCGCGCCTCGCCGCGGCAGTCCGACGTCATGATCGTGGCGGGCACGCTCACCAACAAGATGGCGCCGGCGTTGCGCAAGGTCTACGACCAGATGCCCGAGCCGCGCTACGTGATTTCGATGGGGTCGTGCGCCAATGGCGGTGGCTACTATCACTATTCCTATTCGGTCGTGCGCGGCTGCGATCGCATCGTGCCGGTCGACATCTACGTGCCCGGATGCCCGCCGACGGCGGAGGCGCTGCTCTACGGCGTGCTGCTGCTGCAGAAGAAGATCCGGCGCATCGGGACCATCGAACGCTAAGGTTTTAGGTAATGGACGACGGCAAGCTCGACGCCCTTGGGCAGACGATTGTTAGCGCGCTTGGCGGCGCGGCCTCTGCCCATTCGGTCGCGTTCAACCAGCTCACGGTGACGGTCGAGGCGGGCAGCATCGTCGAGGTCATGAAGTACCTGCGCGATGATCCGGCGCTGCGCTTCGTCAATATCATCGATGTCACGGCGGTGGACTATCCCGGCCGCGAGAAGCGCTTCGACGTGGTCTATCACCTGCTGTCGCCGACCCTGAACGAACGCATCCGTATCCGCGCCGAGGCCGACGAAACCACGCAGGTACCGTCGATCATCGACGTGTTTCCCGGCGCCGACTGGTTCGAGCGCGAGACCTACGACCTCTACGGCGTAATCTTCACCGGCCATCCCGACATGCGCCGGCTGCTGACCGATTACGGCTTCGACGGTCATCCCTTGCGCAAGGATTTTCCGCTCACCGGCTTCGTCGAAGTGCGTTACGACGACCAGGAGAAGCGGGTGCTCTACGAGCCCGTCCGCCTCAACCAGGAATTCCGCAAATTCGATTTCCTCTCGCCATGGGAAGGCGCGGACTATCCGCTGCCGGGCGATGAGAAGGCTGAGCCGAAGGCCTGACCATGAACGAGCAACCGCAGAATCTTCGAAACTTCACCATCAACTTTGGACCGCAACATCCGGCCGCGCACGGGGTGCTCCGCCTTGTGCTCGAACTGGACGGCGAGGTCGTCGAGCGGGTCGATCCGCATATCGGCCTGCTGCATCGCGGCACCGAGAAGCTGATCGAGCAGAAGACCTATCTGCAGGCGATTCCTTACTTTGATCGGCTCGATTACGTCGCGCCGATGAACCAGGAGCATGCGTTCTGCCTCGCAGCGGAAAAGCTGCTCGGCATCACGGTGCCGCGCCGCGGGCAACTGATCCGCGTGCTCTATTGCGAGATCGGCCGCATTCTGTCGCACCTGCTCAACGTCACCACGCAGGCGATGGACGTGGGCGCGCTGACCCCGCCGCTGTGGGGCTTCGAAGAGCGCGAAAAGCTGATGGTGTTCTATGAGCGCGCCTCCGGCTCGCGCATGCATGCGGCGTTCTTCCGCGTCGGCGGCGTGCATCAGGACCTGCCGCCGAAACTGATCGACGATATCGACGCCTGGTGCGATCCGTTCCTGCAGGTGGTCGCCGATCTCGAAACGCTCTTGACCGGCAATCGCATCTTCAAGCAGCGCAACGTCGATATCGGCGTCGTCTCGCTGAAGGAAGCCTGGGAGTGGGGCTTCTCCGGCGTGATGGTGCGCGGCTCGGGCGCGGCTTGGGATCTGCGCAAGGCGCAGCCTTACGAATGCTACGCCGAGATGGATTTCGACATCCCGATCGGCAAGAACGGCGATTGCTACGACCGTTATTGCATCCGCATGGAAGAGATGCGCCAGTCGGTGCGCATCATGAAGCAGTGCATCGCCAAGCTGCGCGCGGCTGACGGGCAGGGGCCTGTGGTCGTCGAGGACAACAAGATCGTGCCGCCGCGACGCGGCGAGATGAAGCGTTCGATGGAAGCGCTGATCCATCACTTCAAGCTCTACACCGAAGGCTTCCACGTGCCGGCCGGCGAGTTCTACGCCGCCGTCGAAGCACCGAAGGGCGAGTTCGGCGTCTATCTGGTCTCCGACGGCACCAACAAGCCCTACAAGTGCAAGATCCGCGCGCCGGGCTTCGCCCATCTGCAGGCAATGCATCACATCTGCAAAGGCCATCTGCTCGCTGACGTCTCGGCCATTCTCGGTTCGCTCGACATCGTGTTCGGAGAGGTCGACCGGTGATGGCGCAGGCGCCCATCCAGTTCGACCGGGCTTCGGGCGCGCTTGAAGGCGTCAACGCATGGGAGCGTCTGGCCGCGATGGCGCTGACGCTGGGGTCGAAGGTGGGCGCGCACTTCTCGCACCGCGGTTACAACATGTGCGCTAATTTGCTGCGCACGACGCTGCCCAAGCGTGGCATCCAGGTCAAACTCAACCCGGACGCGCTCTTCGAATTTCCCTATGGCGATGGCTACTGGAGCAAGCTGCTCAACCGCACCTATCACTACGAGGACGAACTCGAACTGCTGTTCAAGGACTCCGCCGACGTCGACTATACGCTGCTCGATTGCGGCGCCAATTACGGCTACTGGTCGGTGCTGGTGTCGAGCAAGCCGTTCGGCTCGCACAAGGCGATCGCGATCGAGCCGTCAGGGCAGAATTTCCCGAAGCTCGCCAACAACGCCCGAATCAACGGCAACCGGTTCGAAGCCTTGAAGTGCGCGATCGGCTCAGCGCGCGGCACTGCGCGCCTGTCCGGCACCAAGCACGAGGCGTTTTCCATCGCCGGCGACCAGTCGGACGGCGAGGAGGTGCCGGTTCTCGCGCTCGACAATCTGCTCGATGACGGCAAGGTCGCGCCCGGCGGCAAATACCTGATCAAGCTCGACGTCGAGGGGGTCGAGATCGAGGCCATGAAGGGCGGTGCCCGGCTGATGCAGGGCGACAGCGTCTTGCTGTGCGAGGAGCATGGCAACGATCCCGCCCACACCGTTTCGCGTTATATCCTCGAACAGACCCCGCTGAAGCTGATCGTCTACGATCCGCGCAGCAATCGCCTTGAAACCGTGACCGACCTTTCGATTCTGGATCGGATCAAGGTTTCAACCCATGTCGGCTACAACGTGTTCGGCACCGCAAGTGCATTCTGGCTCGCCCGGATCGATGCGCTCAATGCGAAAGCCGCGCGCCGCGTGCAATGAGAGACTGAACGATGTCCGTCCGCCGCCTCGCACCGAAGGAATTGCAGCCCGCGAGCTTCACGTTCTCAGATGAGAACCTCGCCTGGGCAAAGGCGCAGATCGCGAAGTATCCGCCGGGACGCCAGGCGTCCGCGGTCATTGCGATCCTGTGGCGCGTCCAGGAGCAGCACGAAGGATGGGTTTCGGAGGTCGCGATCCGCGCCGTCGCCGACCTGCTGGAAATGCCCTACATCCGCGTGCTGGAGGTGGCGACCTTCTACACGATGTTTCAGTTGCAGCCGGTCGGCAAGAAAGCCCATGTGCAGGTCTGCGGCACCACGCCGTGCCGTCTGCGCGGCGCCGGCGACCTGATCGAGGTGTGCCAGCACCGCATTCATCACGACCCCTTCGAGCTTTCGAAGGATGGTAATTTCAGCTGGGAAGAGGTCGAGTGCCTCGGCGCCTGCGTGAATGCGCCGATAGTCCAGATCTGGAAGGATACCTACGAGGATCTGACCGCGGAAAGTTTCGGCAAGGTGCTGGACGGCTTTGCGTCAGGCAATCCGCCAAAACCCGGACCGCAGATCGACCGTCAGTTCTCGGCGCCGGTGGGCGGCCCGACGACGCTGAAGGAAACCACATGAGCCGCTGCGGGGCATTGCCCGCGGACGGGTCGGAGAGGGACGGCGCGATGAAAAACTGGCGCTATATTGGCATGCACGCCATCGCGGCGGCTGCGTTCATTTTCCTGCTGCAGCGTTACGCGCTGAGCGCAACGCTCGAATCCAGCCTGTTGTGGGCGCTGACCTTCGGCGGATGCGCCGCAGGCCTCGCCTACGCGCAGTCCAATCGTTGATCTAGGAAGCTTCAAGTCATGCTCGACGACAAGGATCGCATCTTCAAGAACCTCTACGGCCTTCACGACTGGGGGCTGGAGGGCGCGCGACGGCGTGGCGCGTGGGACGGCACCAAGGCGATCATCGACAAGGGCCGCGACTGGATCATCAACGAGATGAAGTCTTCCGGCCTGCGCGGGCGCGGCGGGGCGGGCTTTCCGACCGGGCTGAAATGGTCGTTCATGCCGAAGGAATCGACCGACGGCCGGCCGAGCTATCTCGTGGTCAATGCCGACGAGTCCGAGCCCGGCACCTGCAAGGACCGCGAGATCATGCGGCACGACCCGCATCTGCTGGTCGAAGGCTGCCTGCTCGCAAGCTTCGCGATGAACGCGCATGCCTGCTACATCTATGTGCGCGGCGAATTCATCCGCGAGCGCGAGCATCTGCAGGCCGCGATCGATCAGGCCTATGACGCCAAGCTGGTCGGCAAGGACAATCTCAACGGCTGGCCGTTCGACATCTATGTCGCGCATGGCGCCGGCGCCTATATCTGCGGCGAGGAAACCGCGCTGCTGGAGAGCCTCGAAGGCAAGAAGGGCCAGCCGCGGCTGAAGCCGCCGTTCCCCGCCAATGTCGGCCTTTACGGCTGCCCGACCACCGTCAACAACGTCGAATCCATCGCGGTCGCGCCCGACATCCTCAGGCGCGGCGCGGCGTGGTTCGCCGCGATCGGCCGGCCCAATAATGTCGGCACCAAGCTGTTTTGTATTTCCGGTCATGTCGAGCGGCCTTGCAACGTCGAAGAGGCGATGGGGATTCCGTTCCGCGAACTGATCGAGCGCCATTGCGGCGGCATTCGCGGCGGCTGGGACAATCTGAAGGCCGTGATCCCCGGCGGTTCGTCGGTGCGCATGGTGCCGGCCGAGCAGATCATCGACACGCCGATGGATTTCGACAGTCTCGGCAAGCTGCGCTCCGGCCTCGGCACCGCCGCCGTGATCGTGATGGACAAGTCGACCGACCTGATCCGCGCGATCGCGCGCATCTCCTATTTCTACAAGCATGAGAGCTGCGGCCAATGTACGCCGTGCCGCGAAGGCACGGGTTGGATGTGGCGGGTGCTGAGCCGCATGGCCGATGGCCGCGCCCACAAGCGCGAGATCGACATGCTGCTGGAAGTGACGAAGCAGGTCGAAGGCCACACCATCTGCGCGCTCGGCGACGCGGCTGCGTGGCCGATCCAGGGCCTGATCGCGCACTTCCGTCACGAGATCGAGGAGCGTATCGCCGAGTATTCGCACAAGGCCGACATCGACGATATCGGCGTGCGCGATCCCGTGAACATGGTCGCGGCGGAGTAGAGCAATGGCAGACGAACCTGACAGCATCGTGTTGGCGATCTTGCGCAAGATTGATCAACGCACTGAGCGGATGGCGGAAGACCTCCATGATTTGAAGACGCGCATGACCTCCGTCGAGGAAGGCCTTGCCGGTGTCAACCGCAGGCTGGACCGTCTGGAAGTTCGCGTGGAGCGGATTGAGAAGCGCCTCGAATTGTCCGATGCAACGCACTGAATGATGGGAACGATGTCGCAACCGAGCATCTTCTGGTGGCAGAGATACGGGACGCTGGCGCAGATGGCGCAGGCGGCCGTGGCGCTGCTCGGCTTTGTTGCGATCCTGTTCCAGATCAACGAGATCCGTAACAGCAACCGCGCCTCCAGCGCGCGACAAGCGTTTCTGGGTTACACCGATCTGGCGTTCAAGAATCCGAAGTTCGCGCAGCCGGACTATGAGAAGATCAAGGCTTCCGGCCGCGACGAGCAGGTTCAGTACGAGAGCTTTGTCACCTACCTGCTCTACGCCTGCGAGGAAGCAATCGGCGCATTCTCCGGCAAGCGCGAGTGGCAGGCCTCCTGCGACTACGACCTGAAACCGCATCTGCCGTTCCTGTGCGAGAAGAACGCGGCGCAGCCGTCCTATCTCGCCACCTATGGCGCCGAGACCCAGCAATGGATCAAGACGGCGCTGAAGACCGCCAGCGTTACACCGCCAGACTGCAAGCTGGGAAAGACTTGACCGCAATGACCAAACTCATCATCGACGGCAAAGAGATCGATGTACCTGCGGAATTCACGCTGCTGCAGGCGTGTGAGGCCGCGGGCGCCGAAATTCCGCGCTTCTGCTACCACGAGCGGCTGTCGATCGCCGGCAATTGCCGGATGTGCCTGGTAGAGGTGAAGGGGGGCCCGAAGCCGGTCGCGAGCTGCGCCTGGGGCGTGCGCGACTGCCGCCCCGGCCCGAAGGGCGAGCCGCCGGAAATCTCGACGCGTTCGCCGATGGTGAAGAAGGCGCGCGAAGGCGTGATGGAATTCCTGCTGATCAATCACCCGCTGGATTGCCCGATCTGCGACCAGGGCGGCGAGTGCGACCTGCAGGACCAGGCGATGGGCTACGGCGTCGACACCTCGCGCTTTGCCGAGAACAAGCGCGCGGTCGAGGACAAGTATCTCGGTGCGCTGGTCAAGACCTCGATGAACCGTTGCATCCAGTGCACGCGCTGCGTCCGCTTCTCGGCGGAAGTTGCCGGCGCCCCGGAAATGGGCGCAACGGGCCGTGGTGAGGACATGGAGATCACGACCTATCTGGAGCAGGCGCTGACGTCCGAATTGCAGGGCAATCTCGTCGACATCTGCCCGGTCGGCGCGCTGACCTCGAAGCCTTACGCGTTCGCCGCGCGTCCGTGGGAGCTCGGCAAGACCCAGTCGGTCGATGTCATGGACGGCGTGGGG
>PNLC01000128.1 GCA_013822885.1 Bradyrhizobium sp. | reverse complement strand
ACACCTGCGCCCTCAGCTTCCCCGCGCGTCCCACTGAAGAATGGAATCCCGCGCAGCTCATCTGCCTCAGAACCTGACTTTTGTTCGTTACGGTAAATAACGGGTTAAGGAATTGGACTATGCAGCCCTAAAGTTAAAGCGGGGCCCAGATCGGCCGGTCTACCCGTTATTTTCGCGCTGTCCGTCGCCGATGGCCACGACTTTGCCGCGATCCGCGCCGGCCGACAGCGCCGACAACGCATCGATCGCCTCTTCGCACCATTCCGCCACGGCGCGTTCATGACTGAGGCCGATGCGAAGCCCGAGCAGTTTGCCGAGGTCGGCCGGCGACGCCGTGCCTTGCGGAAACCGCTTGTTGAGAAGCCGCTCGTAACGGGCGAAGCGGTCGCGATGGTGTTCAAGCCGCGCCATCAGGTCGGTGCGCAGCGGTTCGATATCGACGCTGTCGAGCGCGTAAAGCCGCACCAGCAGATCGTCCTTGATCGAGGCAGGAACGCTCGGCCGCGCGGCCCAATGCCGGAGCGCAGCTCTTCCCTCCGGCGTCAGCGTGTAGACCAGCTTGTTAGGCTTGCCGGACTGGACGACCTCGCGGCCCTGGATATGGCCGCGGTCACGGAGCCGGGTCAGTTCGCGATAAATCTGCTGGTGGTTGGCCTTCCAGAAGAATCCAATCGACGCATCGAAGGTCTTGGCGAGTTCGTAGCCCGTCATCGGCCGTTCGGTCAGGCAGGCTAGGATCGCGTCACCAAGCGCCAAGACGCCGGTCCTCCGGTCTATCAGGACAGTCATTGACACTATGCATAAAGTTGCATATGCGTCAACGCGCATAATCGGACCGCGCCTGCGCGAAAATGCCCGGACGTCGCCTGCACAGGAGGACATGATGACCTTGAGCGGCCTCGACAAGTGGTACGGCTACATGAAGTCCCATGACACGGCGGCGCTGTGGGATCTGCTGCATCCCGATGCAGTGTTCGAAAGCCCCGTGGTCCACACGCCGCAACGCGGCCGCGACATCACCTTCAAATATCTGGCGAGCGCCGAAAAGGTGCTGGGCGGACCGGGCTTCAAATATATCGGCGAGTGGCGCAGCGCGAACGGCGCGGTTCTCGAATTCGAAAACGAGATCGAGGGCATCAGGATCAACGGCGTCGACATCATCACGTTCAGCGATGACGGCAAGATCACGCACTTCAAGGTCATGGTGCGTCCGCTGAAGGCGATCAACCTCCTGCACCGCCTGATGGGGGAGCAACTCGCCAGGCAGTGACATCACGCCGTGGTGCCCGCCCGCGATATTTAAAGCCCGCGCACTCCCTAGGACATCAGGAACGGGATAAGGTCCCCTTCCGGAACACCGCAAGATTTCATCTCAAGCGCATCCGCCAACTCTTAAAGCCTGCCCCTGCCGGGAGAAACCCATGCCGATCTACAAAGCCCCCGTCGAAGACGTCACCTTCCTGCTCAACGACGTTTTCCAGATCGATCGCTACGACAATCTTCCCGGCTTTACCGACGCCTCCGCCGACGTGCGCGAGGCCATTTTGGGCGAAGCCGCCAAGCTCTCCGAAGAGGTGCTGCAGCCGCTCAACCGTGTCGGCGATCTCGAGGGCTGCAAGCGGCATGACGACGCCTCGGTGACGACACCGAAGGGATTCAAGGAAGCCTTCAAGCAGGTCGCCGAAGGCGGCTGGCTCGGCCTGTCGGCGCCGGCGGAATATGGCGGGCAGGGACTGCCCGTGACGTTGAGCCAGGTCGTCACCGAATTCCAGAGCGCCGCCAACATGGCGTTCTCGATGTATGGCGGGCTCACCATGGGCGCGACCGCAGCGCTTCTGGTGCACGGCAAGCCCGAACAGAAGAAGATGTTCGTGCCGAAGATGGTCGCCGGCGAGTGGACCGGCACCATGAACCTCACCGAACCGCAATGCGGCACCGATCTCGGCCTGTTGCGCACCAAGGCGGTCAAGCAGGCCGACGGCAGCTACAAGATTTCCGGCACCAAGATCTTCATCTCGGCCGGCGAGCACGACATGGCCGACAACATCATACACCTCGTGCTGGCGCGCATCGAAGGCGCGCCTGCCGGCATCAAGGGGGTGTCGCTGTTCGTGGTGCCGAAGGTTCTCGTCAATGCCGATGGATCGCTGGGTGCCCGCAATGGCGTGTCCTGCGGCTCGATCGAGCACAAGATGGGCATCCACGGCAATTCCACCTGCGTGATGAACTACGACAACGCCACCGGCTGGCTGATCGGCGAAGAGAACAAGGGCATGCAGGGCATGTTCGTGATGATGAACGAGGCCCGCCTCGGCGTCGCCGTGCAGGGCCTCGCGCAGTCCGAAGTCGCCTATCAGAACGCCGTCAACTATGCGCGCGAGCGCCTGCAGGGCCGCTCGCTGACCGGCGCAAAGGAGCCGGACAAGGCGGCCGATCCGATCATCGTGCATCCGGACGTTCGTCGCGTGCTGCTCACCATCCGCGCTTTCAATGAAGCGGCGCGCGCCATGGTGGTGTGGACCGCGCTCAAGAGCGACGTCGCGCATCGTTCCACCGATCCGAAGGATCGCCAGGAGGCCGACGATCACATGGGCCTGATGACGCCGGTCATGAAGGGCGTGATGACCGATGTCGGCTTCTCCAACGCGGTGCTGGCGCAGCAGATGTATGGCGGCCATGGCTACATCGCCGAGCACGGCATGGAGCAGTTCGTGCGCGATGCGCGCATCGCCATGCTCTACGAGGGCGCCAACGGCATCCAGGCGCTCGACCTCGTCGGCCGCAAGCTGCCGCGCGACGGCGGCCGCGCCGTGATGGCGTTCTTCGGCGAAGTCGCAGCGTTTGCCAAGGAGCACGGCAGCGACGAAGCCATGAAGCCGTTCGTGACCCCGCTCTCCACCGCGCTCGGCCACCTGCAGCAGGCCACCGGCTGGCTGATGCAGAACGCGCTGACCAAGCCCGACAATGCCGGCGCGGCGGCGACCGACTACATGCAATTGTTCGGCCTCGTCGCCTTCGCCTATATGTGGGCGCGGATGGCCAAGGTGGCGCAGGACAAGATTGCTGCGGGTGAAGCCACGCCATATCTCTCCACCAAGCTGGTAACCGGCCGCTTCTTCATGGAGCGGATGTTGCCGGAAACCTCGGTCCATCTTGCGCGCATCCAGTCGGGATGCGCGACCACCATGGAATTGGCGGCGGAGGCGTTCTGAGATTTTTCGTCGCTTCTCCGTCCCATCGCCTATAATATTATGATCCTCATACCAGGAGGGCGTCATGCCTGAGGCATATATCTACGATCACGTTCGCACCCCGCGCGGCCGCGGCAAGGCCGATGGCGCGCTCCACGAGGTCACCGCGCTGGCGCTAGCCACCGTGCCGCTGCAGGCGCTGAAGGAACGCAACAATCTGTCGGAGGATGTTGTCGATGACGTCATCCTCGGCGTGGTCGATCCGGTCGGCGAGGCCGGAAGCGACATCGCGCGCTTCGCGGCGCTGAAAGCGGGGCTCGGCGAATCCGTTCCCGGCGTGCAGATCAGCCGCTTCTGCGCCTCCGGCCTCGATGCCGTGAACTTTGCCGCTGCCCAGATCATGGCCGGCCAGCATGAACTCGTGATCGGCGGCGGCGCCGAGTCGATGAGCCGAGTCGGCATCGGCGCGTCCGGCGGCGCCTGGCCGATGGACCCCTCGATGGCGGTGCCGTCCTATTTCATGCCGCAGGGCGTCTCGGCCGACCTGATCGCGACCAAATACGGTTTCTCGCGCGACGACGTCGACGCTTATGCCGTGCAGAGCCAGCAGCGCGCCGCAAAGGCCTGGGACGAAGGCCGCTTCAACAAGTCGGTGGTGCCGGTGAAGGACGTCAACGGCCTCACTATCCTGGCCAAGGACGAGCATATGCGCCCGACCACGACGATGCAGTCGCTCGGCCAGTTGCAGCCGTCGTTCGTCGTCATGGGCCAGATGGGCGGCTTCGACGCCGTGGCGATCCAGTCGCATCCCGAGGTCGAGAAGATCAACTACGTGCACCATGCCGGCAATTCCTCCGGGATCGTCGACGGCGCCGGTGCGGTGCTGCTCGGCAGCAAGGAAGCCGGTGCGAAACACGGCCTGAAGCCGCGTGCAAGAATCCGCGCGTTTGCCAATATCGGGTCGGAGCCGGCGATGATGCTGACAGGACCGGTCGACGTCACCGAGAAGCTGTTCGAACGCTCCGGCATGAAGAAGTCGGACATCGACCTGTTCGAGCTCAACGAGGCGTTTGCCTCGGTGGTGCTGCGCTACATGCAGGCCTTCGACATCGATCCCTCGAAGATCAACGTCAACGGCGGCGCGATTGCGCTCGGCCATCCGCTCGGCGCCACCGGCGCGATGATCCTCGGCACCGTGCTCGATGAACTCGAACGCACCAACAAGTCCACCGCGCTGGTGACGCTGTGCATCGGCGGCGGCATGGGCACGGCCACGATCATCGAAAGAGTGTGAGCCCGTAGGGTGGGTTAGCCGTAGGCGTAACCCACCATGTCGCGGGCAACAGAATTGGTGGGTTACGCTTCGCTAACCCACCCTACGAATTCAAGCTTAATCGCCGCGCCTGACATCGGCTGCCGGCATCGAGGGAGCAACCAACATGGCCTTCAAGAATTTCAAAGTCGAAACCGACGCCGACGGCATTGCGCTCGTCACCTGGGATATCCCGGGACGTTCGATGAACGTGCTGGACGAGACCTCGACCACTGAACTCGAGGAGATCCTGAAGCAGACCACGGCCGATGCCGCGGTCAAGGGCGTCGTCATCACCTCCAGCAAGGACGCCTTCTGCGCCGGCGCAGACCTTTCCATGCTCGAGGGCATGAACAAGGAATACGCCAGGGTGCTCAAGGAGCAGGGCGAGGTCGCGGCGAACCAGATGCTGTTCGATCAGAGCCGCCGCTTCTCGCTGGTGCTGCGAGGCATCGAGACCTGCGGCAAGCCGTGGGCGGCCGCGATCAACGGGCTCGCGCTCGGCGGCGGCTTCGAGGTGACGCTGTCCTGCCACTACCGCGTCGCGGCGGAAAATCCCAAGACTCGCCTCGGCCTGCCCGAAGTGAAGGTCGGCCTGTTCCCCGGCGCCGGCGGCACCCAGCGCGTGCCGCGCCTGGTGCCGCCGCAGGACGCGATGACGATCCTGCTCAAGGGCGATCCGGTCACGGTCGAGAAGGCCAGGCAGCTCAACCTGATTCACGCCATCGTGCCGGCTTCCGACCTGGTCAAGGCGGCCAAGGACTGGATCAAGGGCGGCGGCAAGGCCGTCGCGCCCTGGGACGAGAAGGGCTTCAAGCTGCCGGGCGGTCCGGTGTTCTCAAAGGCCGGCATGATGATGTTCCCGGCCGGCAACGCCATCTACCGCCGCGAGACCTACGACAATTACCCGGCGGCGCGCGCCATCATGAGCTGCGTCTATGAAGGCCTGCAGTTGCCGATCGATGCCGCGCTGCGCGTCGAGTCGCGTTACTTCACGCAGGTGCTGCGCTCGAAGGAAGCGGCGGCGATGATTCGCAGCCTGTTCCTGTCGATGCAGGAGCTGAACAAGGGTGCGCGGCGTCCGCAAAACGTGCCGCCGACGAAAGTGAAGAAGATCGCCGTGATCGGCGCGGGCTTCATGGGCGCCAGCGTCGGCTACGTCTCGGCGCGTGCCGGTCTGGACGTGGTGCTGATCGACCGCGACCAGGAAAGCGCGGACAAAGGCAAGGCCCACGCCAGGAGCGTCATCGACGGTCTCATCGCCAAGGGCCGCGCCAAGCCGGCCGAGGCCGACGCCATCATGTCGCGGATCACGCCGACCGCGGACTACGCCACGCTGAAGGATTGCGACCTCGTCATCGAAGCCGTGTTCGAGGATCGCAAGGTCAAGGCGGAGACGTTCGCCAAGGCGCAAGAATACCTCAAGGCCGATGCGGTCTTCGCATCCAACACTTCGACGCTCCCGATCACCTCGCTGGCCGAGGCCTTCAAGGAGCAGGGCAAGTTCGTCGGCATCCATTTCTTCTCGCCGGTCGAGAAGATGATGCTGGTCGAGATCATCCTCGGCAAGAACACCGGCGATGTCGCGCTCGCGACCGCGCTCGACTATGTCCGCGCCATCGGCAAGACGCCGATCGTCGTGAACGATTCCCGTGGTTTCTTCGCCAACCGCTGCGTCGGGCGTTACGTCGCCGAAGGCAACGAGATGTTCCTCGAGGGCGTGCCGCCCGCGATGATCGAGAACTGCGCCAAGATGGCGGGCATGCCGGTCGGTCCGCTGTCGCTGTCGGATGAAGTGGCGCTCGACCTCGGGCTCAAGATCATGAAGGCGACAGAGGCCGATCTCGGTCCCAACGCCATCAACCCCGACCAGAAGAAGCTGATGGTGGAACTGGTCGAGAAGCAGGGCCGTCTCGGCCGCAAGAACAGCAAGGGGTTTTATGACTATCCCGAGAAGGGCAAGGGTCAAAAGAGCCTGTGGCCGGGCCTTTCAGCGCTGCAGCCGAAGCATCTCGATCCCGATACGCTCGACGTCGAGGAGTTGAAGCAGCGCTTCCTGGTGGTGCAGGCGGTGGAAGCAGCGCGCACGGTCGAGGATCACGTCATCACCGACCCGCGCGAGGCCGATGTCGGCTCGATCCTCGGCTTCGGCTTTGCTCCGTTCACCGGCGGCACGCTGTCCTATATCGACTTCATGGGTACCCGGAAGTTCGTTGAGCTGTGCCACAAGTTCGAAGCCAAATACGGCTCGCGCTTCACGCCGCCGAAGTTGCTGGAAGACATGGCGGCCAAGGGCGAGACTTTTTACGGCAAGTTCCCGCCGAAGAAGCAGGCCGCGGCGTAACCCTTGCCGTCGTCGTTCCGGGGCGATGCGAAGCATCGAACTATGGTGCGCAATTGCGCACCTGAGAATCTCGAGATTCACCGATGCGCTATCGCGCATCTGAGGTCTGGTCCTTCGGACCATCCGGAATGACGACACCAGCAACAAGCCGGTAGAACCGGTAGTCCGGATGGGCTCCCGGACTTACCTCTCAAACCGGCCTCGGTTGCACGACCAAACCGGTCAACTCGTCGCGGCTCTGCTGCTTGACGAACTTGACGGCAAATCCGTCGGGCGTGTGCCTGATGACGCGGCCGATGCAGGCGCCGATGCCGAGCGGCGTTCCGATCGGCGGACGGATATCTGTTGCCACGGCAGCGCCGGACAGCGAAGCGTCGACGACGAAGCAGCTGTGAACGGCGCCGTCGGCAAGTGTCAGGGTGGAGAGCGCTGCCTTCGGCACGAAGCGAGGGGTTTTTCGGGCATCGCTGATGCTGGCTGGGTCACTGGTCTTTTTCTCCAGCCAAGTGAGCTTGTCCGCAAGCTTCGCGCGCATCGCCTGCGTCATCTCGAGTTCAAGCAGGACGCCGCCTCTCGCGGTGTCGCTGATCGTGCCTTCGAAGTTGCCGATGTCCCGGAAATAGGAAATGAGGTTGTCGCCGACCTTGCCGACCACGGGCATGTCCACCATCATTCGGAACGGCGAAACGCGCGTGGTGCGGCAGGCGAAGGTGCGAAGCTTTCCTTGCGGGTCGTACCAGTTCGGAAGCACATAGGTGCCCTCCATCACGATATCGACGGCGCGCTGCTTCAGGAACCGCTCGATAGACACGATCAATCCTCACGGAAAAAGTTGCACCCGCTTCAGGGAACGTGTGACCGATCGAACGTGGCAATGAATTCCTGAACGACCGAAATGGATTTTTTGGCCGAAACGCGATATGCCCGGCGCGGACTCTTTGAATCTGCGGGGAAGTCGCTAAAAAACTGTAATATTGTATCTGCGTAGTTTTACACAGCTTCCGCGCGATCTGTGCGGGCCGTCCTGGCACGCACAATCTATAATTGCCTGTCAATGCGGCGTGCGCAGGCTTTCCCAAAAATAAAACGGGCGAGGAGATGCGCCATCGCATTTCCCCACCCGCATCGAACTCGCACCACTTTGAATCGCCTTTGTATCGCCGCTTGCCCGGTCGCGAGGGCGACGTTGACGCTGGCGCCTTATGTCGCCTTCATCAGGCCTTCCCTGGTGAGCGCTTCCTGCACCTTCGGGCGCGCCGCGACGCGGGCCTTGTAGGCGAGCAGGTTCGGCATCGCCGAGAGATCGAACTTCATCCGGTCCGCCCAGGACAGCATCGTGAACAGATAGCCGTCGGCGACGGTGAAGTGGCTGCCCATCAGGTAGTCGCGGTCAGCCATCTGGCTGTCGATATACTTGAACTTGGCCATCACCCGGTCCTTGAAGAACGCCTTGGCTTCGTCACCCAGCACCGGCGAGAACATCGGGCCGAAATTCTTGTGCAACTCGGCGGTGATGAAGTTGAGCCACTCCAAAAGCTTGTAACGCTCGCTGCTACCGTGAGCCGGCGCAAGGTTCTTGCCGGCGGCTTGGTCTGCGATCATCTGCACGATGACGGGCCCTTCGGTGATCAGTTCGCCCGAATCGAGCGCCAGTGCCGGTACCTGGCCCTTCGGGTTGACCTTCAGGAAATCGTCACCGTTTTCGAGCTTCTTGGCGCGCAAATCGACCTTGACCAGATCGTGGGGGAGACCAGCCTCCAGAAGTGCGATATGGGGGGACAGCGAGCAGGCGCCTGGGGAATAATAAAGTTTCATTGGATTTCCTTCCCTCGATATTATTGGTCGGGGTGACTAAATGCATCTGCATGGAATAGTCAAGATTGATGCAGCTGCATTTATTGCGGTACACTGATCTGTGATAGATACGGATGGACCATGAAACGTAAGCCATCGACCGAGGCGACCTCCGCCTGGATCCGCCTGATGCGGGTGCAGAGCCGGGTGCTGGACGCCGTCGAGCAGGATCTGAAGAAAGCCGGTTTTCCGCCGCTGGCCTGGTATGACGCGCTGCTCGAATTGTCGCGCGCGCCGTCCGGCGAGATGCGCCCGGTTGAGCTGGAAAAGCAGATGCTGATCCCGCAATATTCCACCTCGCGGCTGATTGACCGTCTGGTGGACGAGGGGCTGGCGGCGCGGCGCGAATGCAAGATCGACAAGCGCGGCCAGTTCGTCGAGATTACCGAGACCGGGCGCGAGCTGCAGAAGAAGATGTGGAGCGCCTACTCGGCCGCGATCGAGAAGCACGTCGGCTCCAAGCTGTCCGATGCCGATGCCATGAAGCTCTGCGGTCTGCTCGATAGGCTCGGCTGCTCCTGCGGGGACGTCAAGGCGGTCGCTGCCCGAGACAGCGTGCCCGCACGATGACGGCCCCGATACCTTCCGTCCTTGCGGACAGTGCCGTCCGCATTATTTCCAGCCACACGGCGCGTTCGGTCGAATCGCCAGGGATCCGGATTTTTTATGGCGCGTGACCAGATCGATATGACGCCGCTGCAATCGCGCGACGAACTCGTGGCGTGGCTGGAGGCGGGCGTGAAGCC
>PNLC01000127.1 GCA_013822885.1 Bradyrhizobium sp. | reverse complement strand
TTCGCGGAAATGAAGCGGACGGTGTCTTCCGAGAGACCCTTGGGGGCCTTGTCGGACTCGATCAGGGTCTCAAACCCATATCGATACTGGTCGACGTCGATGCGCTTCACGCGCTCGACCGTCTCTTGTACGGCTGGCATTCCATCCTCCGCTCGCGGTTTCAAGGACCGCGGTGGAACAATTCCAAATTAGCGCGAAGCGCTCCGGCGAAACCCACTTAGAACGTTTCAAGCTGTGTTTCGTCGTCCCTTAAGTAAGGCATCGGCAAGCTTTCGCCAAGCCTCAAGGACCAAATCAATGTCTGCCTCTGATGTAGACCAGCCCAGACTGAGCCGCACCGCTCCCTCGGCCAGTTCCCTGCCGAACCCCATGGCCGCCAGGACGTGCGACGGCTGGACCTTGCCGGAGGAACAGGCGGACCCCGACGATACCGCAATTCCGCCGAGATCGAAGCCAATCACGGCTGTTTCGGCCTTCAGGCCGGGAACCGTGAACAAGGTGGTATTGGGCAGCCGCGGCACGTCGGCTGCAAGCAGGATCATTCCCGGGGTACACGCCAGGCCTGCCTCAAGCCGGCCGCGGAGGTTTTGGAGCCGTTCCGCGTCCCCTTGCAAGGCCGCCATGGCGGCCCGGGCCGCAGCGCCGAAGGCTGCGATTCCGGCGACATTTTCGGTTCCCGCCCGACGTCCCAGCTCCTGCCCACCGCCGCGCAGCAGCGGCTCCAGGCCCTGCACCTCCTCGGCCATCACCAGCGCGCCGACGCCCTTGGGACCGCCAATCTTGTGCGCCGAAAGCGTGATCAGGTCAGCTTTTATCGATTTGATATCAAATGGGATTTTACCCAGAGCCTGGATCGCATCGACATGCAGCAGCCCGCCTGCCGCATGCACAATCCCGGCGATGTCGCCGACCGGCTGGATCGCGCCGGTCTCGTTATTGGCCAGCATCACCGAGACCAGCGCCGGATCGCCTTCGGAGAGCCGCTCGCGCAGGTGGTCGAGATCGACCAGGCCCGAGCCACTGACCTTGATGGTGCCGATCGCCTCCGCAGCAAACCTTCCCCCCGACAACACCGAAGCATGTTCGATGGCCGAGGCCAGCAGCCGCCGGACGGGTTCGCCACCGGCCCGGCGCAGACCCGGCGTCAGCGCCAGCGCATTCGCCTCGGTGCCTCCGGACGAAAACACTACGTCCTGGCGCCGGGCGGAGACCGCGGCCGCTACCGCATCGCGGGCATCCTCGACCAGCCGGCGTGCACGGCGCCCCTCGGCATGGACCGAGGACGGGTTGCCGGCCACCTCCCACGCGACCGCCATCGCCTGCCTCGCCTCCGGCCGAAGCGGCGTGGTCGCGTTCCAGTCGAGATAGACCCGGTCAGGCATTTCCGTACGATATTACCCGTTTTGACGCCCGGCTGTGGTGAACCAGGCCCGCTGCGCGCGCAAGACGCTATATCGCAATTGGGGATCACCACGTCTCCTGCAATCGCAAGCTAGCGCGTTGAACCGCCTTCCGGATGTTCAAGGTGCTTGCTTTTTGCCCCTTGCCTCATGCTAGAACGCCGCCACCAGTTTCACGTGAGCGCCGTTCGCGCATCGCCCAACGACGCCGACCCAATTTCTCCGCGTCCGTCGTCAGGGAAGACCTCCAAGGATCATCAATGCCTGAAGTCATTTTCACCGGTCCCGCAGGCCGCCTCGAAGGCCGTTACCATCCGGCGAAGCAGAAGAACGCGCCGATCGCGATGATCCTGCATCCGCATCCGCAGTTTCACGGCACGATGAATCACCAGATCGTCTACCAGTGCTACTACGCGTTTGCGCATCGCGGCTTCTCGGTGCTGCGTTTCAATTTCCGCGGCGTCGGCCGCAGCCAGGGCTCGTTCGATCACGGCACCGGCGAATTGTCGGACGCGGCTTCCGCGCTCGACTGGGCACAGACCATCAATCCCGAAGCGCGCGCCTGCTGGGTCGCAGGCTTCTCGTTCGGCGCCTGGATCGGCATGCAGCTCCTGATGCGGCGGCCCGAGGTCGAGGGTTTTATCTCGATCGCCCCGCCCGCCAACCTCTATGACTTCTCCTTCCTCGCGCCCTGCCCGTCCTCCGGGCTGATCGTGCACGGCGAAAGGGACGCGGTGGTGCCGCCGAAGGACGTCAACACGCTGGTCGAGAAATTGAAGACGCAAAAGGGTATTGTGATCGATCAGCAGATCATCCCTGGCGCCAACCATTTCTTCGACGGCAAGCTGGAGCCGCTGATGGAAACGGTGACCGGCTATCTCGACATGCGGCTCGCCAACGTGCGGTGACTCGGGTCTACGCAGCCAGCTTCAGCATGTGCGCGTCATGGCGCACCAGGAACGCATGCAGCAACTGCGGGTAATCGGAGCTGACGGCCGTGCGCACACTCGGCCGCTGCGCCAGTTGCTTTCGCCACGCGCGGACCTTCGGCGTATCCGCGAAGACCGAGAGATCGATCAGCCGATCGAACACGTCGAAGTAACGGAAGATCGGCGCGAACACGGCGTCCACAAGGCTGAAATCTTTCCCGGCAAAGAATGGCCCCGGGCCGAACGCCTCCTCGACACGCGCGAACTTCGCGGCGACCGCCCGCCGTTTGCTCTCGAAGGTCGCGGGATCGCCCGTGGTCTCGAGGCTCCATAGCTCGCTCAGAATGCTGGAGCCGAACTCCATCCAGGCCCGGTGCTGCGCCCGCTGCAATGCGTCCTGCGAATGCAGTCTTGCGCCGCTTTGCGTGTCCTCGATGTATTCGCAGATGACGTTGCTCTCGAACAGCGCCACTTCGCCGTCATCGGTCTCGACCCGCAGCACCGGCACCTTGCCGAGCGGCGACATCTTCAGGAACCAGTCGGGCTTGTTGGCAAGATCGATATCGATCCGCTCGAACGGGACGCCCTTTTCATTCAGCGCGATCACCGCGCGCTGCACATAGGGGCAAAGCGTATGGCTGATCAAAGTGAGCTTCGGCATCCTGACGACCTCCCAAGGCGAAGGCCGCAGCCTCGCTCCATGCACCTGCATCCAAACTAGATGCATTTGCATGCAGCGGTCAAGATCAATGCAACTGCATTGATATCACGGTCGCGCGATCATCCCCCCGGTCATCGGGATCGGCACCCCCGTGGTGGCGGGGTAGCTCAGCGGCAGGCCCTTCAAGCCGCGCGCCGCCAAATACCCGAACGCCTGGGCCTCGATGGCGTCCGACGCCCAGCCCAGCGTGTCCGCCGCCTCGACGGTCGCAGGCTGCAGGCATTCGCGCAGCATCCGCAGCATGGTGTGGTTGCGCGCGCCGCCCCCGGCCACGATCCAGCTCTTGGGCTCCCTCGGCAGCAATGGCACCACGCGGGCGATCGCCGCCGCGGTGAACGCGGTCAACGTCGCCGCGCCGTCCTCCGGCGGCACATCGCCGAGCTTTAGATCCGCGAAATCGTTGCGATCGAGCGATTTGGGGGGCGGCAGCGAAAAGAACGGCTTTTTCAGCGCCCGGCTGATCCAGGCGGGATCGACCCTGCCTTGCGCAGCCGTGCGGCCCTCGGCATCGAAGCGCTGGTTGAGCCAACGGAGCATATGGTCGTCGATCAGGGCATTGCCGGGACCGGTATCGCAGGCGATCAGCGTGTCGCCGTCGATATAGGTGATGTTGGAGACGCCGCCGATATTGACCACGACGATCGGCCCCTCCCGCTCCAGCGACTGGGCGAGCGCGCGGTGATAGACCGGCACGAAGGGAGCGCCCTGGCCGCCGGCCTCGACGTCAGCGGCGCGGAAGTCATACATGACCGGGATGTGGATCGCCTTGGCCAGCGCCAGCGCGTCGCCGATCTGCACCGTTAACCTTTTTTCGGGCCGGTGCAGCACGGTCTGGCCATGGAAACCGACAATGTCGATGTCGTCGAAACTGATGCGGTGTTGCGCGACGAAATTGGAAACCGCCTCGGCATGCGCCGCCGTGACGGCCCATTCGGCGTCGCGCAGGCAGCCCGGCCGGGCCGCGCGGTCCGGCAGCTCGGCGGCCTCGTACAGCGCTTGGCGCAGCAGGTTGCGCTCCATTTCGGTATATGGCCGGTATCCGGAGGGCCCGAGGGCCTTCACCCGGCGGCCGTCGGTTTCGATCAAAGCGACATCGACCCCGTCCAGCGAGGTGCCGCTCATCAAACCAAGTGCCGTCAACATCATTGTAATCGTGCCTTTGCGACGCCCTGCTCGATCCGTCCCGCCGACGACGACCAGCTTGTGCCAAACACGGACATCTTATAATGCCACAGCGCACACGGTTGCGGCAGCCTGTTCCGCCATGGTTCCGCAACTCGTTACAATTACCGTGAAAATATAATGATCAGAGTCGCTAGCAAATGACTGCATTTAAATCAGATTTCCTGAACATTTTGCAGGAACGCGGCTTCATCCACCAATGCTCCGATTTCGACGGCCTGGACGCGCTTGCCGCCAAGGGCGAGGCGACCGCCTATGTCGGCTACGACTGCACGGCGCCGTCGCTCCATATCGGCAACTACCTGACCATGATGATGCTGTACTGGCTGCAGCAGAGCGGCAACAAGCCGATCACCCTGATGGGCGGCGGCACCACAATGGTCGGGGACCCCTCCGGCAAGGACGAGTCGCGTGCGATCCGATCGATCGCGGAAATCGAGGCCAACAAGGCCTCTATCCGCGGCGTGTTTTCCAAGGTGCTGCGCTACGGCAACGGCGCGAGCGATGCGATCATGCTCGACAACGCCGAGTGGCTGACGAAGCTGAACTGGATCGAGATGCTGCGCGACATCGGCAGGCATTTCTCGGTCAACCGCATGCTGACGATGGACTCGGTGCGGCTCCGCCTCGAGCGCGAGCAGGAGATGAGCTTCATCGAGTTCAACTACATGGTCTGCCAGGCCTATGACTTCGTCGAGCTGGCGCGGCGCACCGGCTGCCGGCTGCAGATGGGCGGCTCCGATCAATGGGGCAACATCGTCAACGGCGTCGATCTCGGCCGCCGCATGGGCACGGAGCAACTGTATGCGCTGACCACGCCGCTGCTGACGACGGCATCCGGCGCCAAGATGGGCAAGACGGCGCAGGGCGCGGTGTGGCTCAATGCCGATCAGTTCTCGCCTTACGATTTCTGGCAATACTGGCGCAACGCCGAGGACGCCGACGTCGTCAAGTTTCTAAAGCTGTTCACGATCCTGCCGATGAGCGAGATCGAGAAGCTTGCCGCGCTCAAGGGCGGCGAGATCAACGAGGCCAAGAAGGCGCTCGCGACCGAGGCGACAGCGCTGCTGCACGGCCGCGACGCCGCCAACACGGCCGCCGAAACCGCGCGGCAGACTTTTGAGGAAGGCGCGATCGCGGCGTCGCTTCCGACCGTGGAAATCCCGTCCGGCGAGCTCGAGGCCGGCGCCGGCGTCGTGGGGCTGTTCGTGAAAGCGGGCCTCGTGGCATCGAACGGCGAGGCACGGCGCCAGATCAAGGGCGGCGGCCTTCGCGTCAACGATGCCGTCGTTACCGACGAAAAGATGCTGCTGACGCCGTCGAGCCTCACGCCGGAAGGCGTCATCAAGCTTTCCATGGGAAAGAAAAAGCACGTCCTGCTCAAGCCGGCCTGATCGGGCCCCGCATGGGCGCATTCGTTTTTGATGCTTGCGGGTAACAGCGGAAACGCGCTCCCTGCCTCGGATGGACAGCAAGACGCCAGAGGGAGAAGCGCCCGCCAAAGCGCAGAAGTCGGAGCGCATTGCGCTCAACGTACTGGCGCTGTGCTTTGTGCTGGCGCTGCTCGGCCGCGGCCTCTCCGACAGCTTTACGGTTTTCCTCAAACCGATCTCCGAGAGTTTCGGCTGGGACCGCGCGCAGGTGGTCTCGGTCTATTCGCTGACCTGGCTGGCCGGCGGGCTGATGGCGCCGGTTATCGGCCGGCTGTTCGACCGCTTCGGTCCCCGCACAGTGTATTCGCTTGGGCTGTTTCTGATCGGCGGCGCATTCCTGGTGGCCTCGTGGGCGCAGACGTTGTGGCAATTGCAATTGAGCATTGGCCTCTGCGTCGGCATCGGCGTCGCCTTCGTCGGTAATGTGCCCAATTCGATCCTGCTCGGCCGGTGGTTCGGTCCGCGCCTGCCGACAGCCATGGCTTTCGTTTATTCCGCGATGGGCGCGGGCGTCCTGGTGTTGCTGCCGGCGTCGCAGCTTCTGATCGATCATGTCGGCTGGCGCGGCGCCTACCAACTCTTCGGGATCGTCACACTTGGTCTGCTGCTGCCCTTGTCGCTACTGCCGTGGCGCTTGTTCGCCAGCGGCGCGCCTGACATCGCCAGGAAGGCCAATGCCGAGTTCATCGATGGCGACTGGACGCTATCAAGTGCGATGCGCCATCACGCATTCTGGGCGCTGTTTTCGACCTTCTTCTTCACGGCGGTCGGGATGTATGCGATTTCGGCACAGATCGTCGCCTATTTGATCGACGCGGGCTTCCCGCCGCTCGAGGCCGCGACCGCGTGGGGCTTCTCCGGCATCGCGCTGCTGTTCGGCATGCTCGGCGTGACCCAGTTCGACGCCATCATAGGACGCAGGCCGTCTGTGCTGCTGAGCTATGCGATTTCCATCATCGGCATCGGTCTGCTCTTTCTGCTGCAGTACTATCCGAGCTACTGGCTGCTCATCGCGTTCGTCGTCACCTTCGGCAGCATGATCGGCTCGCGGGGACCGCTGATTACGGCGACCGCGATGAGGATCTTCCGGGGAGAACGTGTGGGAACCATCTTCGGCACGATCTCGGTCGGCAGCGGCCTTGGCTCCGCCCTCGGTGCCTGGGCCGGCGGCCTGATCCACGACTGGACCCACAGCTACAACCCCGTGATGGCGTTTGCGCTGGTTGCCGTGGTGCTGGGATTGATCCCGTTCCTGGTGGTGCCGGCGCTGCGGCGCTGACGGGAACCGGAAAACGCTTTAATTGTTCGGCGGGAATTCGATCGCGTTGTTCTGCTTGCCGGTGTTGAATTCCATGATCTTTCGCGTCACGCCTGGAAAGATCGCCGAGATCGGATTAACGCGCAGCACCGGCGCGCCCGGCGTTCCCACCACCTCGTAGGTCACGCCGATCAGGCCTTCGTTGTTGCCGTTGCCCAGAAACAGGCCGAGCACCGGAATCTGGCCGAACATGTTGTTCAGGCCATACATCGGAACGAAGGTGCCGCTCATCCGGACCTGATTGCCGACGGTATCGATGCTGCCTTCGATGGTCGCTCCGATGATCGGTCCCTTCACGACGCCGTCGCGAATATTGAGCTGTCCGTTCTGCCGGGTGAATTCGGCGCGCAACGCCGAAAACGACACCCCGGTCTGAGTGCCCTGTGAACCGCCGGCGGCGACGCGGTCGAGCGAACCTTCCCCTCTGATGGAGAAGTCGCGGACGTTGATCAGGCCTTCCTTGGCACTGGGTTCGACCGTCGGCGGCTCCATCGCGAGCGACAATTGTCCGCCGACCAGCTTGGAATACATGTCGGTGAACCGGAAGAAGGCGCCGGCATCATTGGTCTGCAGAATGATGACGTCGCGTCCCTGCCCCTGCCCGCGGCCGCGCAAATCCGCCGTCAAACTCGTATCGCGCCCGATCTTGCCGGCGAGCGCAAAGTTCTTCACGACGCCGTTGCGGCGTGAAAACTTGCTGTCGACGCTGCGCAGCGCCTCGCCGTTGAAGCCTGCGACCGCGCCGAGTTTCACGTCGATATCGAAGTCGATGTTCTTGGTCTTGCTCTTGGCGTCGGCATCCTTGCCGGAGATCGCCGATTTTAGAAAACCGCGGCCGTCGAACACGTCGCCGCGCATCGAGACCTTGAGGACGCCATCGGCGTTACGTTCGGCCTTCAGCGTCGTCTTGTCGCCGTCGGAGGGCGCGTAGGTCGGAAAATTCGCGCTCATGAGGTCGCCGTTCTGGTCGACTTCCAGCGAGCCCTTGATCGAAACGCCGCCACCTTCGACGACGATATCCTGGAACAGCGTCGACTGCTCCTTCTTGACCACGTTGAAGGAAGCCTTGCCCGACTTGCCCGGCACCTTGACCCAGCCCGGCAGGATGTTGTCGAGCTTCAGCGAAGTGAGGTCGGCCTCGATGCCGACGCGGCTGTCGTGATCGCCGATCTTGCCGACGACCTTGATCGGGATCGAGCCGCTGACGGCGGGTCCGAGGTCGAGCCCGAGGCGTGCGCGGCTTGCGTCGTCGAGCGTCGCCTGCAGCCTGATATCGGCGTCGCCATCGTTCGGCTTGCGATAATCCAGCGAGGCCGGCTGGCCGTTGATCTTGACGTCGCCCTTGACCTGATAGCCGGCGTTGTTGGCGACCACCTTCAGCGTGTTGGCTTCGAGCTTCTGGTTCATCACGAGCTTGTCGGCGGAAAATCCGTTCAAATCGGCCGTGACAGCGTAGGTGGTGTCGGCCTTGGTCATCGAGCCCTTGACCGGCATGCCCATCGAAATGGAGGCAGTGATGTTGCCCTTGCTGGAATTCGGGTCGATCAGGGTGCCGGAGACGTCGCTGAGGCGGTCGGAGGCGAGAATCTCGGCGGCAGCCGGCACCGGTGCATCGACCCTGAACTTCACCTTCGACGGCGACGGCTTCGGCACCATGTCCGGCACCTCGAACGTGAAGTCCGAAATGTTGATCTTGCGGCCGCCCGGCGTATCGGCAACGCCCTGCCCGATCGTGACCGTCGCGGTCCGCCCGGTAACCCGCGCCTTCAAGTCGGCATCGCGGACCGAGGGCATTTCATCGACCGGACGCACTGTGACGCCTGTCGCCACGATGTTGACGGCCAGGCCATCGTCCGGAATCGGCGGCCCCTTGCGCGACAGGTTGCGCACCGGTGAATTGACGCCGACCTCGATGCGCTGGAGCGTCCCCTTCTCGATCCGCTCGATCACCCATTCGCGCACCTCGGGCACGATCAGCACCGGCCACATTCGCTTTAATGCAGACGCCGACATCGGGGTGCCGGCGAAACCGAGTTGGAGGCGCGCCTCGTTCGCATAGTCGATGCTGCCGGTGCCGGCGACGCCGATCTCGCCATTGCTGATATCGGCCTGGGTGAGCAGCACGCGCTTGCGGTCGGTATCGAACCGCATGCCGATGGAGATGCGGTTGAAGATCAGCGGCTGCTCTTTTTCGTTGCCGGCCAGCACGATCGTGCCGCCGCTGAAGCCCAGTTGCCAATCCGTGGTGTTGCCGTTCGGCGGCTCGAGATGCGCGAGCAACGTGATGCGGTTGGTGCCGGAAACGATCTTGAACGGGGCGACCAGCACGCGCCTTCCCGAATCCCATTCGACGCTCACTTCCGCCGAATCGATCGCCATCGGATAATCCGGCGTATCGTTGTCGATCAGGTGCCCGGCGCCCGCGCTCACCTTGCCGCGGAAATAGGTCGGCAGGCCGTCACGGCCCAGTTCACCCTTGAGTTCGCCTGAC
>PNLC01000126.1 GCA_013822885.1 Bradyrhizobium sp. | reverse complement strand
TACCAACATCCGCACCACCTCCAAGGACGAAGCGGTGCGCCTGACGCCGCCGATCCGGATGACGCTGGAAAAGGCGCTGGCCTATATCGAAGAAGACGAACTGGTCGAAGTGACCCCGAAGTCGATCCGCCTGCGCAAGAAATTCCTCGACGCCAACGACCGCAAGCGTGCGGAAAAGGCCAAGGAAGCGGTGGCGTAACGCCAATCATATCGTGCCCCGCCAACGGGTCGCGCGAACGCGCGCCCGATGACAGGCTCCGGCGGGGCACCCAATGCGCCGCGGCCTCTCGGCTCAATCACTGGCATCTCTGGAACACTGGGTCACCCGCTTCCGCGGCTAATGACAGCCATGCCTGGAGTGGCTTTAGCGTGTAAGACGAACATGCTAGAGGCAGAGCATGTCGTCCCTCCCCTCCTCGGTCGATGTCGCCATCATCGGCGCCGGCGCAGCCGGCCTCGGCGCCGCCAATGCGCTGAAGGATTCCGGCCTCTCGGTCATCGTGCTGGAAGCGCGGGACCGCGTCGGCGGCCGGGCGCATACCATCAAGGCTTCGCCCGAGGTCACCTTCGACGTCGGCTGCGGCTGGCTGCACTCGGCGGATCGAAACTCCTTCGTCAAAATCGCCGAAGCGCTCGATTTCGAGATCAACAGGAATCTGCCGCCTTGGCGCGAGCGCGCCTACGGCAAGGCCTTTCCGCAACAAGACCGCGACGACTTCATCCGCGCGCTCGACGCCTTCTACGACCGCGCGGAGAAGGCCGCTGCGGAAGCCGACCGGGATGGCCGCGATGCTCCGGCCAGTCTCTGTCTCGAACCCGGCAATCGCTGGAACCCGATGATCGACGCGATCTCGACCTACATCAACGGCTGCGAGCTCGACCAGGTCTCGATCCTTGACATGGACGCCTACGAGGACACCGACATCAACTGGCGCGTCCGCCGCGGCTATGGCGCACTGATTGCCGCCTATGGCGCGTCATGCCCGCTGGCGCTCAATTGCGAGGTGACGCTGATCGATCAATCCGGAAAACGCGTGCGCATCGAGACCTCGAAGGGCACGCTGACCGCCGCTCAAGTGATCGTCACCGTGCCTACAAACCTGATCGCGAACGAAGCGATCCGCTTCCACCCGCCGCTTCCCGCAAAGGTCGACGCCGCACGCGGCCTGCCGCTCGGTCTCGCCGACAAGGTGACGCTGGCGCTCGACGAGCCTGAGGCACTGCCGGTCGAGGGAAACTTGCGCGCCGCCACCATGCGAACCGCGATGGGCACCTATCATTTGCGCCCGTTCGGCCAGCCCTGCATCGAAGGTTTTTTCGGCGGCCGTTTTGCGCAATCGCTGGAAGACGCCGGCCCCGGCGCCCTCGCCGCGGAAAGCATCAACGAGATCGTCTCGATCCTCGGGAGCGACTTCCGTCGCAAGCTGAAGCCACTCGCCGAATCGCGCTGGGCCCACGACCCCTTCGCCCAGGGCTCCTACTCGCACGCGCTGCCGGGGCATGCGGGGGATCGCGAAGTGCTGGCCGAACCGGTCAACGGGCGATTGTTCTTTGCGGGCGAAGCGACATCGCCGGAGTTTTTCTCGACGGCGCATGGGGCACGGGATTCGGGAGACCGGGCGGCGGAGGAAATGCTGGCTTCGCGCGCGAGCAAATAGCCGGTGCGCCAAGTGACTACTGCATACTCACGGGATCAAATCCCAAATCATCCCGTCCTAAAATTCCAGGAACACGTTCTGCTCCACCAACACGTGCTCGACCTTGCGGATCGAGACGCCGATCTTCAGGCCCTTCAATAGCTCGCACAGGGTTTCGCCGTCGACCAGGTCGATCGCAGGCGCGCCGTCCCGGGTGGCTTCCCTCCGTGCGTCGGTGGAGAACGTGCCGGTCGTCATGACCAGTCCCTTATCTGCCCTGCCGACCATCGCGCCGCGGAAGTCCCTGATCACGGAGGCGCCGACTGATCCCTTCCATCGCTTGCATTGAAAGAAGACGTGAAACGACAGGAGGTTCAGGCGAAGCACGCCGATGCCGTCGATCCCGCCATCACCGCTTCGTCCGGTGACTTCGACCTTGATGAACCCGGATTCCCTCAGGATGCGTTGACACAGCCGCTCGAATGCCGAAGGCTTCATCTTGAGAAGGCATTCCAGCAACCGGTCCTGCCACGGAAGTTCGAACGCCGAATAGGCAGCTGCCGCGCGCTCGTGTCCGGCCGAGCCCTGCTCCGCTACAATCCGCCTTCGGTCGTGGCGGAGCGCGGAGCCTTCCTGGCCCGGAACGATCGGGATTTCCGGCGCGGACATCGCGAGATCGGGCGCAGCCGGCCAGGATTTGCGTGTATTGGTTTCGGGTCTCAGTTGATCCGGGCCTGACGGCCCGACGGCGTCATCTTTTCCCAACTCCTCCAACGCTTTTCACCCCTCGCTTGTTTTTGTGTCAGGCAATCGGAGCAGGATGCCGCTTGGAGCAGGATAGAGTCAGTCAGCAGCCAGCGGCAATCCTAGCCTGATTACCTCAGGTAGTTCAATCAAGCCGCATCTACTTTGATGTGAGGGATTACCGCCGACATACAACCGCTGGCGGTGAGGTTATTCCAGCACCCTCGCGCGCATGTCCGCATCTGGCACAAAGCACGCATCAAATTTTCCGAAAATTCTGTAGCGGTTGCGCGCCACCAGATTGTAGACCGCGTCGCGCAGCGGCTTTGGCACCAGGAACAGCGCGCGCGTCCAGCGCCATCGCGGCAGATGCGACAGCACCGTCAGAGCGGCATCCGATTTGAAGTAAGCGACGCCGCCGTGCACGACCGCATTGGTGTCGGGATCATCAGGATCAATGCCGAAGGCCTGCGCCAGACGCGTACCATAAGACGACTGGATCGCGGTGAAGCGAAAGCGCGATGCTTGATCGCGCGTCGCGACGAAGCGCACCCAGCGCGAACAGAAGATGCAGACGCCGTCGTAAAGGACCACGTCGTCGTCGGGCCAATGAGTCATCGATTATCCAAAGTCAGCAGCGCCACCAGCATCAGCACGATCGCAGGCCCCGTCTTCACCAGCGCGCCGAGCGGCTCGATCCAGAGTTCCGGCGTCAGGATCGCGGCGCCGACCATATAGCCCAGCGACGCGACGATGCCAGCGATCAATCCGATGACGCAGGTCCGTCGGAACGCGATCAGCACGCCGATGCTGATGTCCATCAGGCTGGTGCCAACAGTGATTGGCGCAACCAGCGACGGCGGAAAACCGTGGCTGCTCAGGATTTCCGCCGCCGCGTCATAGGAAATCACCAGTGCGATAAAACCCGACACCACCCAGAACAGCACGAGGCTTGCGATGACAAGCGTTTTGATCGGATACAGCCGGGCAAACCATTTGTCCTGAATCGTCGCCGGGCGTTGTCCGGCCATTTGCGCAATGGTCTTCGGCACGATGCCGGTGGCCGTCATCCAGCGCGCGGGATTGCCGCTGACGCCGCGGCGCAGTTCCGCAATCGCGGTGGTTCGCATCGGCGGCATCCAGCCGAGCAGGCTCGCGAGATCGCCGAGTTTCGCGCCGAGGTCGAGCAGCAATGCCGGCATCGCGACGCGTGGCCATTCGCCGGTACCGAACGCGCGGCGGAATTGATCGATCACGCCTCCAAGCGTGACCGGTTCCTCCTGCATCAGGTCCCAGGTCACGCCGTTCACCTCGGCCGGGTCGCGCTCGGCAAGCCAGGCGATGGTGGCGGCAATATCCTCCATCGCGACCGGCTGGAATGGCGCGGCCCGTTCTTCGTCCGGCAGATCGAGCGGAAACGCTGCGAGCGAGCGCACCATCGCGCTGCCGCCATAGGCCGCAAGCGCCACCACGAAGCCCGGCCGCAGGATCGCAAACGGCACGCCGGAGTCCGCGATCAGCAGCTCGGCCTCGCGCTTGGTGGTACTGAAGGCGGTTCGGTCGGTCTCGGTCGTTCCGGGAATCGAGATATGCACCAATCGGATCGTCCGTTTGCTCTCGCGCAAAGCCTGCAACAACCTTGCGACGAAATCGCGATGCACGGCCGCCGTGTCGCTGCCCGGGCCGTCCTGCAGCACGCCGAGGCAATTGACGACGACATCGACGCGGTGGTCGCGCAGCAGCCGCGCCAGCGCAGCTACGTCCATCGACATGACAGGCAGTTCGAGATCGAACGCGCCGCTCTTCTGCGACGCTTGCAGTTTGCGCGCGACGCCCACCACCTGAAATCCGCGGCCGCGCAGATCGCGGGTGACGAAGCCGCCGATCAGACCGGAAGCGCCGAGCACCAGAATTTTTCGCGTGTCGGCGTTCATGCTTGCCTAAAGCGGTTTGGCGATCATCAACCACAGAATAGCCATGACTGCGCCAAAACCGGGAATCCCGAACAGAAACCAACGGTGGAAAAGTGCAAAGTACCGCAGCGGCAACCCTTGGTTTTGCGCTGCCGCCTTGCGTGCGATATCGCGCATTTCGATCTGCATGAAGATCACCGGCACCCAGAACAGCCCGGCGACCGCATAAAGCCCGAGCGAGGTCAGCAGCCAGCGCTCGCTGATCGCCGTTGACGACAGCAGCATCAGCACGCCGCCGGTTGCAGGCTGCAGCAGCACCGCCGTCAGCGTGAACAGCATGTCGGCAATCACGACGGTCTCCGCCGTGCGCGCAATGAAGGCAACGTCGCGGCTGCGATGCGCCATCAGCATGAAGAACGCGATGCCGGTTCCGGTGCCGAGAATCACGATGGCGCCAAGCACGTGCAGATATTTGATCAGGAAATATAGCGTCATCGCTTGCTGGCCGGGCGTGCAGATCGCGGCTTCAAGGCGCCGTCGAGTTCAGGTCCGGCGAGTTTTACGCCGCCTTCGGTTTCAGCCAACCAGTGACCCTCGCTGCCGTGGGCAGGCAGCACGCGAAAATCCGCCTTGCCGCCTGTGCTGCGAAACGCATCGGCCAACTGGCGCGAGAAGGCTGGCGAAAAATAGCTGTCATTGGCCGCGACCAGCCACGTCACCTTGACGCGCGCGCCTCTGCCGAATTCGCCGGCAGCCGCGACCAGCGTGTGGGCTGCGCAGATTCGATTGGGCAGATCGTTGGCGTGCCCGCCGCGGCCCGGCGCGAATGCGATGATGGCGGCAATATCCTTAGGGTCTTCGCCCGCCAGCGCCAGCGCCCCCCACGCACCGGCCGAATGGCCGACGACAACGATGCCGTCAGGCCGGATGAAGGGTTGCTTGCGCAAAAGCCCGACCGCGGCGGCAATCTCGTCCGCCGTGGCGCGTCCAGACCTCGCATAATCCGCCTCGTCACAGCCGCCCTGGTCCTCGAGGTACTTTCCGCCGGTAGCGCCATGGCCGGGACGTTCGGGAACCAGTACCGCAAAGCCGCGCGCCACCAGCCACGCGGCAAGCGCGCGGTATACCGGTTGCGGCATTTGGGCGCGTCGCAGGACGTTCTGGGTGGAGGCGTGCGCGATCACAGCCAGCGGAAACGGTCCGTCGCCGGACGGCCGGAACAGCACCGCGTGCGCCGCGGTCGCAGGATCGGGCGAAGGCACCAGCCATTGCTGCAGCCGATCGGGCGCCCTATCGGCGCCTTGTGCGCCGAAGGCGGGCTGCGCTGGAGCGCCCTTCGCACCGAACACGGCAAGGATGGCCGCTGCAAAAAACACACTTGGCGGATGCATGAACTGGCCTGACACAGGCGAAGGCGGGCGGATCAGCCGGCACCATACCGCCGGCGAATCAGATCCAGCGCATTTTTTCGTGAACAGGTTTTGCGACGGCGCTTCCCTGGATGATTTCGTCGACAATTCAGCCGCCAGCACATCCTTGAAATGACGGTTAAAGCCGCCCACTGTCCTCTTTCGGCACAGCCTAGCGAAAAACTGATGCACAAAATCCACAGGTTAACCGATAATTAAGGATGGACCTTGAAGCCGGCCCGCTGACTTGCTTTGATCCGCTCATGAGCACAACCCTGATCGAGGTTCGACCGGCCAAGGCTGCTGACGCAGCCGCGGTGGCGTCCACCCATGACGAAGCCTGGCGTTCGGCATATCAGGGCATCATTCCCGGGGCCGAACTGGAAAAGCTGATCAACCGTCGCGGACCGCAATGGTGGGACAGCGCGATCCGCAAGGGCAGCCGCGTCAGCGTGCTGGTGTTCGGCGACAGGGTCGCGGGCTACGCCAATTATGGCCGCAACCGCGCACGAAGCCTGCATTTCGAAGGCGAGATCTACGAGCTCTATCTGCGGCCGGAGTTCCAGGGCCTCGGCTTCGGCCGCCGCCTCTTCACCGCCGCACGGCGCGATCTGGTGCAGAGCGGGCTGAAGAGCATGGTGATCTGGGCGCTTTCCGACAACGATCCGGCGACGGAGTTTTACCGCGCGCTCGGGGGCCGCATGGTGGCGCGCTCCTCGGAGAAGTTCGGGCCCAAGTCGCTCGACAAGGTCGCCTTCGCCTGGACCAACTGAGATCTTCTCGCTGTTTTGAGTATTATCCTTACGGAGAACCGGCGCCGGTTTTCCGTATCCTGCTCCATTTGAAGGCTTTTCCCTGCTCCGCTGCGGGTCTAAACGGACCCTGACGCGCGCCTGATCCCAGGCGTGCCCCAAACGCCACGCGGAGCCCTTCATGCGCATTGACGCCATTTCAATCGGAAAAAATCCGCCGGACGACATCAACGTCATCATCGAGGTGCCGGTCGGCGGCGAGCCGATCAAGTATGAAATGGACAAGGACGCCGGCACGCTGGTGGTCGATCGCTTCCTCTATACGGCGATGCGCTACCCCGGCAATTACGGCTTCATCCCGCACACGCTGTCGGGCGACGGGGATCCCTGCGACGTGCTGGTCGCCAACACCCGCGCGATCGTGCCAGGCGCCGTCATGAGCGTGCGGCCGGTCGGCGTGCTGCTGATGGAGGACGAGGCCGGCGGCGACGAGAAGATCATCGCGGTGCCGTCCTCGAAGCTGACCCAGCGCTATGACAAGGTCAGGAACTACAACGACCTCCCCGACATCACGCTGCAGCAGATCCAGCACTTCTTCGAGCACTACAAGGATCTCGAGAAGGGCAAATGGGTCAAGGTGCTGCGCTGGGGCGACGCCGAGGACGCCCGCCGGCTGATCCTGGAAGGCATTGAGCGGGCGAAGAAGAAGTAGCCGTCGCGCGGTCCTCGTCATTGCGAGCGAAGCATTCCATAGCTCCGCAAGTTGAGAGATGGATTGCTTCACTTCGCTCGCAATGACGAGGAGAAAGCGTCAGCTCACACCAAAGGCTTTGCCAACCCGCGAATCGCACACGCCGCGCGCAGCGTATTCACCAGGAGGCACGCTACCGTCATCTGCCCGACACCGCCGGGCACCGGTGTGATGGCGCCGGCCACTTCCGACACTTCCTTGAACGCGACATCGCCGACCAGCCGGGTCTTGCCGTCGGCCAGCGGCAGGCGGTTGATGCCGACATCGATCACGGTGGCGCCGGGCTTGACCCAGCCGGCGCGGACCATCTCGGGCTTGCCGACCGCGGCGTAGACCAGATCGGCGCGGGCGCATAGCTGCGGCAGATCGCGCGAACGCGAATGCGCGATCGTCACCGTCGCATTTTCGTTGAGCAGCAATTGCACCAGCGGGCGGCCGACCAGGTTGGAACGGCCGATGACGATGGCATTCATGCCCTCCAGCGAGGCGTGCACGCTCTTGCTCAGGATGATGCAGCCGAGCGGCGTGCACGGCGACAGCGCGGCAAAACCGCCGGCGAGCCGGCCGGCATTGTTCGGATGCAGCCCGTCGACATCCTTGGCCGGGTCGATGGCGTTGATAACGGCCTCTGTCTGGATCGACTTCGGCAGCGGCAGTTGCACGAGAATGCCATCCACGGTCGGATCGCCGTTGAGCTTCGCGATCAGCGCCAGCAGGTCAGCCTGCGCGACATCGGCAGGTAGCCTATGCTCGAACGAGGCCATGCCGGCAGCCTGCGTCTGGGTGTGCTTGCTGCGGACATAGACCTCGCTGGCGGGGTCGTTGCCGACCAGCACCACCGCCAAGCCCGGCGTCAGCTGATGCTCGCGCCTGACCTTGGCCACCTCTTCAGCCACGCGGGCGCGCAACTCCGCGGCGATGACTTTTCCGTCGATGATCCGTGCCGTCATCTCAATCCTTCGTCTTTTTCGGCTTGTCCGCGGTTGCCTCTCGCAGCATTTCGCCGAGGATCTTGGGATCGCCGTCGACGGCGACCTGCTTGAGGCGTGAGGTCATGCCGGACAATATCTTGACCCTCGCCTTCGGCACGCCGAGCACCTTCGCCAGCAATTCCGTCACCGCGCGGTTGGCCTCACCGCCGTCAGCGATGGCGCGCACGCGTACCTTGAGCACGGGGCGGCCGTTGGCCAGCATTTCAATCCCGTCGATGTCGTCGCGGCCGCCGCGCGGCGTCACCCGCAGCGCGACGCTGATGCCCTCGGTGGAATAGCGCCAGGGATCCATCAGGCCGCGTCAGTTCCCGGCGCCGTCATCAAACGACGTTGGGGTAGACGTAGTAGGCGATCACCCGCTGGATGAACATGATGAGAAGGATCAGGATGATCGGCGAGATGTCGAGGCCGCCCAGATTGGGCATGAACCTGCGGATCGGCGCCAGCGCCGGCTCGGTGATCCGGTACAGGAACTCGGCCACCGCCGCCACGAACTGGTTGCGCGTGTTCACGACATTGAACGCTATCAGCCAGGACAGGATGGCCGAGGCAATCAGCAGCCAGACGTACAGGTCGAGAATGATGATGACGATGTCGAGGATGGCGCGCATGTGGTGGGGGCTCGGGAGGAAGGAATAAGCTAAATATCGGTTCAGCCTCCCGCAAACAAGGGAAGTTCCCGGCAAAATGACGCCAAATTCAGCCGTTTCAGGTTTCTTGCACCGTTCTTGACTTGCCCTTGGGCCGGACTGTAAATGGCGCCGATTGTCGGTCGCCTCAGATCATGCCGAGGCGGTCGCGACGGGGCCATAGCTCAGCTGGGAGAGCGCGTCGTTCGCAATGACGAGGTCGGCGGTTCGATCCCGCCTGGCTCCACCAGCCTTCGCAGGCTGCGCCTGCTTCGGCTGGGCAAGCCTCATCGTAGCGAAGGCTGCCTCGCCGTAGCCCGAAGGGCATAGGCGGGCCGAGGCACGCCTCGACACAGAGCCGCCATCCTCCCCCTCACTTCCCCGTGAACCGCGGCGGCCGCTTCTCCACAAAGCTCGCCACGCCTTCCCGGAAATCGCTCCCCTTCAGCGCGATCTGCATTTCGCGGTTGGCGTCGATGGTCGCCTCCGCCAGCGACTGGAACGGCACGTCGTAGAGCTGCCGCTTGATCACGGAAATCGCGCTGGGCGAGACGAATTCAGCAAGGTCGCGCGCATAGGCATAGGTCTGCTCGCGCAGCTGGTCCGGCGGATAGAGCCGGTTGACCAGCCCGATGCGCAGCGCTTCGTCGCT
>PNLC01000125.1 GCA_013822885.1 Bradyrhizobium sp. | reverse complement strand
CGCCATCAAGGCCGCGCCTGCCGGCAAGTTCAAGGCCTCGGGCACCGGCCAGGGCGGCATCTGGCATCTGGCGCTGGTCGGCTGGATGCAGGCGATGGGGCTGGCGCCGAACCATGTGGCCTGGGTGCCCTCGAACGGCGCCGCGCCCGCCATGCAGGATCTCGCAGCCGGCGGCCTCGACCTCACGACCTGCTCGGTGCCGGAAGCGCGCGCGATCATCGAGGCCGGCAAGGCACGCAGCCTCGCCGTGATGGCCAAGGCCCGCAATCCTGCCTTCCCGGATGTGCCGACGCTGAAGGAAGCGATGGGCATCGACTATTCGACCGGCGCGTGGCGCGGCATCGCCGGCCCCAAGGGCCTGCCGGCCGATGTCTCGGCGAAACTCACCGCATCGCTGAAGAAGGTCTACGACTCCAAGGAGTTCAAGGATTTCATGAGCAACCGCGGCTTCGGAACCGTTTGGGGTGATGCGGCAGAATTCGCTGCATTTATGGACAAGGGCGACGCCCAGATGGGGGTTGCGATGAAGGCCGCCGGTCTCTCCAAGGCCTGATCCTGGTCGGCTGACACCGTCTGAACCTGCGGAGCCTGTTCATGCGTCTACCCGATCGCGTCACGGGATTGTTTCTCGTTGGCCTCGGCGCGGCAGCCGCCTATGGCGGCTGGCAGCTGCCGCCGGTGCCGGGCCAGCCGGTCGGGCCCAACGTCTTCCCGCTGGTGATCGGGACGGGCCTCGCGCTCTGCGGCCTGGCGATCGCTTTCGGGATCGGTCACTCCTTCGAAGAGGAAGAGGAACTGATCCCGGTCGAGGGCGAGCAGGCAAACAAGCCCCCGCCCGGCAAGCTCTATGGCCTGCGTGCGCTGCTGCCGCCGGCGCTGCTGCTGTTCTACGTCGCGGTGGCCGACCGGCTCGGCTTCATCATTACGGCGGGACTGATCGTTTTCGTCACGTCGACGGCACTCGGCGCGCGGCCGAAGCTTTCGCTGCCGCTGGCCGTGCTGGCGCCGATCGGCATCCATCTGATTTTCAGTAAACTGCTGCGCGTGCCGCTCCCGGCCGGGCTGCTCCCGATGCCGTGGTGATCGATGCTCAACACCCTGTTTGAAGCCTTCGCGCTCATTTCCACCTGGGAAGTCATCATCGCGATGTTCGCGGCGTCGGTCTATGGCCTCGTCATCGGATCGCTGCCCGGCCTGTCCGCGACGATGGCAACCGCGCTTCTGGTTCCGGTCACCTTCTATTTGTCGCCGATCGCGGCGATCGCGACCATTGTCGCGGCATCCACGATGGCGATCTTCTCCGGCGACATTCCCGGCGCGCTGCTCCGGATTCCCGGCACCCCCGCCTCGGCCGCTTACGCGGACGAAGCATATGCGATGACCCGCAAGGGCGAGGCCGAACTCGCGCTTGGCGCCGGCGTGTGGTTCTCCGCCGTCGGCGGCATCGCGGGCACGCTTTCGCTGATGATCCTCGCGCCGCCGCTCGCCGAAATCGCGCTGTCGTTCTCGACCTTCGAATATTTCTGGCTAGCATTCCTCGGCCTGATGTGCGCGACGCTGGTTGCGCGCTCCTCCCCGGTGAAGGCCATCGCAGCCATGTTCATCGGCCTCTTGGTGGCCTGCATCGGCATTGAAAACCCAGGCGGGGTGCCGCGCTTCACGTTCGGCATGACCGACCTGTTCGGCGGCATCGAGCCGATCCCGGCGCTGGTCGGCGTGTTTGCCGTGGCGCAGGTGATGCGCGCGATGCTGACGCCGGAACCGCCACCGATCCCGAAGCGAAAGTTCGGAAGCATCCTCGCGGGCCAGTGGAGGCTTACCAAGAAGTACAACGTGCAGATGACCCGCGGAAACATCATCGGCATCATCATCGGCGTGCTGCCGGGCGCCGGCGCCGACATGGCGGCCTGGGTCAGCTACGCGATGTCCAAGCGCTTCTCGAAGGAGCCCGAGAAATTCGGAACCGGCCACGTCGAAGGCCTTGTCGAAGCCGGCGCCAGTAACAACGCCAGCATCGCCTCGGGCTGGGTGCCGTCTCTGCTGTTCGGCATTCCCGGCGACACCATCGCGGCGATCGCGATCGGCGTGCTCTACATGAAGGGACTCAATCCCGGCCCGACGCTGTTCACCGAGAAGGCGTCGAGCATGTATGCGATCTATCTCATGTTCATCATCGCCAACATCATCATGATCCCGCTCGGCATCATCATGATTCGTCTGGCGAGCCACGTGCTGCGCGCGCCGCGTTCCAGCATCATGCCTGTCATCATGCTGTGCTGCGCAGTCGGCTCGTTTGCGATCGGCAACAACATGTTCGGCGTCGTCACCGTCGCGATGTTTGGGATCATCGGCTACGTCATGGAACAGAACGGCTATCCGGTCGCCGCGATGGTGCTCGGCATCGTGATGGGCACCATGATCGAGCAGAGTTTCGTGAC
Source organism: Bradyrhizobium sp. (assembly GCA_013822885.1). Lineage (GTDB taxonomy): Bacteria > Pseudomonadota > Alphaproteobacteria > Rhizobiales > Xanthobacteraceae > Bradyrhizobium. Next base: position 7,077 of record PNLC01000125.1, on the reverse strand, counting down.
CTCGCTGATCAAGTCCGACGGCAGCATATTTCCGTTCTTCGAGCGGCCGATTGCGGCGATCCTGGCCGCCATGGCGATCGGCGCGCTGATCTGGCCGGTGCTGGTCTGGGGATGGCGGCGGTTCAAGCGCGCCGCGGCGCCCGCCGCGTCGGCCGGCTGAAGCCGCCGACGATCCCCTCGCCTGCACGGCGCGGCCGTTGTAAACCAAGCCATGACCCCGCCCAGGAATGCCGCTCCCGACATCAAGAAGCTCGCCAAGGACCTCCGCGCCGGCTACCGCGCGGCGCTGGCGCGCGCGATCACGCTGATCGAAAGCCGGCGGGGCGATCACCAGGCGGCGGCTCGCGAACTGGTACAGGCGCTGCTGCCCGACACCGGCAAGGCGATCCGTGTCGGCATCACCGGTTCGCCCGGGGTCGGCAAATCCACCACCATCGACGCGCTCGGCATGTTCCTGATCGCACGCGGCCACAAGGTGGCGGTGCTGGCGGTGGACCCCTCCTCGGCCCGTACCGGCGGCTCCATCCTCGGCGACAAGACGCGGATGGCGCAGCTGGCGAATTCGGACAGCGCCTTCATCCGGCCCTCGCCGTCGTCGGGCACGCTCGGCGGGGTCGCGGCCAAGACCCGCGAGGCGATGCTGTTGTGCGAGGCCGCCGGCTTCGACGTCGTGCTGGTGGAAACCGTCGGCATCGGCCAGTCCGAGACCGCGGTCTGCGACATGACCGATTTCTTCCTCGCGCTGATGCTGCCCGGCGCCGGCGACGAGTTGCAGGGCATCAAGAAGGGGCTGGTCGAACTCGCCGACATGATCGCGATCAACAAGGCCGATGGCGACAACATCAAGCGCGCCAATCTGGCAGCGGCCGAGTATCGCGGCGCGCTGCATATTCTCAGCCCCCGCTCGGAACACTGGCATCCGCCGGTGCTGACCTATTCGGCCCTGACCGGCACCGGCATGGACGTGCTGTGGCAGAAAATCCTGGATCACCGCACCGCCATGAACGCCTCGGGCGAGTTCGCCGCGCGGCGGCGCGAGCAGCAGGTGAAATGGATGTGGTCGATGCTGGAGCAGCGGATGATGGCCCGTCTGCGCGCCGATCCCGCGATCCGCGCCAAAGTAAAGAAGACCGAGGCCGAAGTCGCGGAAGGCCGCATCACGCCGGCGGTCGCCGCCGAGCAGATCGCGGAGATGCTGAAGTGAGCGACAAGCTTCGCGTTCTCATGACCGGCTTCGGCCCGTTTCCCGGCGCGCCCTACAATCCCACGCAGCCGCTGGTGGCACGGCTTGCGCGGCTGCGTCGCCCCGCGCTCGGCGAGGTCGAACTGTCGAGCCATGTCTTTCCCGTGACCTACCAGGCGGTCGACCGCGAGTTGCCGCTGGCGCTGGCAGAACACAAGCCGCACGCGCTGCTGATGTTCGGCCTTGCCGGTCGCACCGGCTATGTCCGGGTCGAGACCCGCGCCCGCAACGCCGTCACCGTGCTGTGGCCCGACGCCGCGCAGGCCCGTTCGCGCAAGGGTTCGATTGCCGGCGGCGCCGATGCCCGAAGGTTCGGCCCCCATACCGCCAAGCTGCTGCGCGCGGCCACGGCCACCGGGATCGACGCCCGCCCCTCGCGCGATGCCGGAAGCTATCTCTGCAACTATCTGAGCTGGCGCGCGATCGAGGCTGTCGGCACCGACAACGGCCCGCGGCTCGCCGCCTTCGTCCACATCCCGCCGCTGGCGCGCGGCGGCGCTGTGAGACGCAAGGGATTTTCGCGGATCACGCTGGACGAACTGGTCGATGCCGGCGAAGCGATGCTGATGGAAATGGTGCGGCTGGCACGACGGGCTTCGTAGCCCTACGCAACATTAACCCTACCCCCAACAATCGCGGCGTTCCCTCCCCGCCTTCACCATGCCTGACCGCATTTACGCGATACCTATGGCGAACGCGAGTGCACGACGCGCATTGCGCGAGGATCATTCACATGAACATGAACCGCCGCCGTCTGATAGGAGCATCCGCCGCCGGCGTTGCCGGCGCGCTGGCGATTCCGCCCGATGCCGCGCGCGCGGCGCCGCCTGCCTCGGCCTATGGCCGCGACGTCACGCAGTATGGCGTGCGCCCCGGCAGTTCCGACGATCAAACCAAAAATCTGCAGCGCGCGATCGATGAAGCCGCGCGCGCGCAAGTGCCGCTGGCGCTGCCGCCGGGCGTCTATCGCACCGGCATGCTTCGCCTTGGAAGCGGCACGCAACTGGTCGGCGTTCGCGGCGCAACCAAGCTCGTCTTCACTGGCGGCGCCTCGATGCTACAGGGTGAAGGCGCCAACAGCATCGGCCTGACGGGCCTCACGCTCGATGGTGGCGGCATTGCCCTGCCGCAGCGCCGCGGTCTCGTCCATTGCCTCGGCGGCCGCGACGTCCGCATTGCCGACTGCGAAATCACGGGCTCCGGCGGCAACGGCGTCTGGCTCGAGCAGGTGTCCGGCGATATCTCCGGCAATATCTTCACGAAGATTGCGACCACAGCGGTGATGTCGTTCGACGCGCAAGGCCTGATCGTGTCGCGCAACACCATCATCGACACCAACGACAACGGCATCGAGATCCTGCGCACGTCAATTGGCGATGACGGTACGCTGGTGCTCGACAACCGTATCGAGGATATCAAGGCCGGGCCCGGCGGCTCCGGTCAGTACGGCAACGCCGTCAACGCCTTCCGCGCCGGCAATGTGATCGTCCGCGGCAACCGGATCAGGAACTGCGACTACTCCGCGGTGCGCGGCAATTCGGCGTCCAATATCCAGATATCGGGCAACAGCGTCAGCAATGTCCGCGAGGTCGCGCTCTATTCGGAGTTCGCGTTCGAAGGCGCGGTCATCGCCAACAACACCGTCGACGGCGCGGCCGTCGGCGTCTCCGTCTGCAATTTCAACGAGGGCGGACGGATCGCGGTCGTGCAAGGCAACATCATCCGCAATCTCAAGCCGAAGCGGCCGATCGGCACCGCGCCGGACGACGACGCCGGGATCGGCGTCTATGTCGAGGCGGATTCCGCCGTCACCGGCAACGTGATCGAGAACGCACCCTCGTTCGGCATCATCGCCGGCTGGGGCAAATATCTGCGCGACGTCGCCATCACGGGCAACGTGATCCGCAAGGCCTTCGTCGGAATCGGCGTCTCAGTGATGCCCGGCGCCGGAACGGCGCTGGTCAACAACAACATGATTTCGGAGACCCCGCGTGGCGCGGTGGTCGGGCTCGATCACGCCCGCACCATCACGACCGACCTTGCTGCCGAAGGCGCGCAGCGTTACGCGCAGGTAGTGCTCGGCGGCAACGCGGTACGACGGTAGTCTTCTCGCCTGCTACATCGCATTACGCAGCAGGGGATAGCGCTCCCTCACCGCATCCAGCTTGCGTGCCGGCAACGGCATTTGGTGGACGACGGCCACGCTGGGAACTGGCGGCGCCTGTTCGGCAGTAACGAGGGGGCGCTCCGGCGCGACCGCAACCTGGTCCGGAACGTCGCGCGGTGGCGCAACAGCCTTCGGCGCTGGCTGCGGCAGTGGTTGCACGCGGGCAGCCGATTGCGCGAACCCTTCATCGCGCGGCAGCGGCGTCAAAGGCAGCGGCGTGGTTCGGCGGCGGCCAAGCCAGGCCAGGTCGATCGAGTTGTTGTCGAGGGAAGCTTCACGGTGCAACAGGGCACGCCAGGATTCTACGGCGGCCTTGGCTTCCTGGATGTTTTGCAGGAACTGAATTTCGCTGTGAAAGCGGCGCCAGCGCCCAGTTTCCCACAGTTCGGTGAGATATTCCAGCCGACGCTCGGCCAGATTGCACCAGCGCGCGACGATCTCGCGGCCCAAGGCCACGTCTCGGTGTGTCATTAATCAGCCCCAATGAGAGAGACAGACGCAGACGCAACCGGGACGAATCAGTCGGATACAATATGGATATTCTGTGGAAAACTTCGCCGTTGTCCAGTGCGTGCCGTTAGGCGGCGCGCATCGAGCAGGGAAACCCGCGTTGCGCTCAGTCGCTTCCTGACACCATACGTGAAAAATCGGCGCCAGAAATGAAAGACCCGTCCGGGGGGACAACCGGACGGGTCAAGCTATATGGGGCGCTTGGGGTGGATGGGCGCTCGCGCCGAATACAGCCGATGGGGAGGGATAACCGCTCCCACATATATAAGTCGCGACACCCTGCCGAACGTTCAAAACGGCCGGCGATTTTTTTTTGCTGCTTGATGCGAGGCCGATTGCCCGGAATTCACTGTGCCGCAGGCCGATTGACTGTATTTGCAGCCGATCTTTCGGATGCCATCGATGGCGTGGCGTCATTCAGCGCGCGGCTCACGGAAGCGTTATCGGGAGCCGCGGCATTTTCTCCGGCGGGCTTGCCGGTAGCTGCAGCAAGGGGAACCGACGAAGCGGCCGCCGCCATGACCGCGGCGAACGCATCGGCGTTGCCAGCGCCGAACAGGTCGTCGCGGCCGGGGGCGCCGAGGTCGCGGGCTGTTTTCATCAGGATCGCGCGAACATCACTCGGCTTCAATGCAGGATTGCGCTCCAGCAGCAACGCGGCGACGCCGCTGATGTAGGCGGCGGAGAATGAAGTGCCTGACGTGATCTGGTATTTCTCATCAGGCGCGGGCAGGAAGATATCCGCACCGGGCGCCGCGATGGCGATGTGATTGCCGCGGTTGGACGCAGCAAACAGCTTCTCCTGGGCATCGGTGCCGCTCACGGCAATCACGTTCGGATTGGCGGCCGGATAGAGCGGCGGTGATTTCGCGCCGGCATTCCCGGCCGCGGCAACCATCAGGATACCCCTCGCCGCGGTCGCGGCGATGCCGCGCTCGATCAGCGGATCCTTCGGGCCGGCAAAGCTCATGTTGATGATCTGCGCGCCGTGCTCGGCGGCATAGTTCAGTCCCCGGATGATCACATAGGACGTGCTCTCGGCGCCCTTCGATCCGGCGCCGAATGCCCGGATCGCGAGCAGCCTCGCCTCCGGCGCGCTCCCCATCAGCCTGGCATGCGCGACGATTGCCCCCGCAATCCCGGTGCCGTGGACATGCGGACCTTCCTTGCTGCCGAGCGCATCGAAACTGTCGGCAATCGAATTGGCGAGTTCAGGATGCCTGGCGTCGACGCCTGAATCGATCACCGCGATGGTGACGTTCATTCCGCGAACGAGCTGGTGGGCCTGCGGCAACCGGAGCTGCGTGACCGCGTATTGCGCGGCATCGCCCTCGGCAGGGGCCTTCTTCTGATCCTGCAGGAAATAGCGGAAATTGAGCTGGACCGACCGCACGCTGGCGTCGGCGGCAAACTGACGGCGCGCCGTCTCGAGCGGACGGCGGTCGACGATCCGGAACAGGCCGATGGTGCCGCCGAGCAGCGGGAAATTCTCCGACGCGATGCGCTCCAGGCCATGGCGCCGTGCCAGCGCATCGGCCTCGGCCGTGGACAGCGAGCCGTCGATTTCCGCAACGAGTTCGTTCGGAACGGTGCGCAGATTGACCGCGGCCTGCGAACTGCCCTTTTCTGCCCCGCCCTTCCCCTTTTTGGCAGCCAAGTTCTTGGCGGAGCCACCCTTGCCGCCGCCGGCCGAGGTTGTCGAGCATGCGCCGTCCGGGCCGCGAGAGGCGGCCTGGCAACCCGGGTTCTGGTTGGACGGAAACCGCGTAACCGAGAGCGTCGACCGTACGCCAAGATCCGGGCGCGTTCGCGCGACGGTATCGACGCCCAGGTTCGGGCGGGCCGCGATGTTGGGATTGATGTTCGGCGTCCGCGACCCGACGTTGAGATTGGGCGAACGCATGATGCTTTGCGCATGAACCGCGGAAGCCGCAAAAACCAACAACGGCAACAGCGTAGTCGACAGGATCAACGCAGCGCGCCGCGTCTTCATCCGCCAATTCGAGCCATCATGGATCATGGTACCTCGGCTTGCCGGGCGCGCGGACGAGCGGCCTACTGCGCTGCCACCGCAAGGCTGACGATCTTCTCGCCCTCCAGCTTCTTCAGCAGGCTTGCCGCCTCGTCCCTGCCCATCGCCTTGAACTGCAGCCGGAACATGCCACCCTCGGCGCTACCGACGATCGAAGCCTGATATTTCCCGAGCAAAACGGTGATGTCGGAGATACGTGCGTCAGGCGCGAACCGCACCAGCGCCCGCGGCGGCGCAACGCTGCTGCCGAGATCGCGGGTGATGGGCCCTGACGACGGCTCGTTCATGCTCAACGACGCCGTCTCGAACGAAGCGGTCTGGTTCTTCGTCAGCACGGCGCCGATCACGCCGGCCTGCAACAGCAGTGCGACGGCGCCAACGCCGGCCGACCAGGCCAGCGTACGCGGCGACAGTTTTGCAAAGAATTCCGATACGCGGGCGGACAGGCTGACCGAAAGCGACGGCTTGCGCTCGGGCTCCGCATCGATCGCCGCAAACAGCTTCTGCATGGCGCGCACGGAAGGCGCCCCGAGGCTCTCGTTCAGGCTGATGGTCTCGGCATATTCCTCGCCGATGACGGCATATTGCCGGGCGAGGTCGGGATCGCTGGCGAGCGCGTCCTCGACGCGGCGTGCATCCCGCGCGCTCAAGGTACCGGCCGCATGGAAGGGCAACAGCATTTCGATTTCGCTGGGCTCTCGATCCAGCACTTTCCTGCTCGCTGCCATCATGGCCAACCTCGCTCTACGCCGGCTGCCTTCAGCAGATCGGCCAATTTTCTGCGCGCATAAAACAGGCGCGTCTTGACGGTGTTCTGGGGAATACCGACGATTTCGGCTACCTCTTCCACGGACTTCTCGTGGTAGTAGACGAGATCGACGATCTCCCGATGCTCAGGCGAAAGTGCCGTCAGGCACTTGCGCAACGCTTCACCCGTATCCTTCTTCTGCACCACCACTTCGGGATCGTCGGAGGTATCCTCGATGGCGTTCGCGGTCTCGTCGTCCAGTCCAACGTCCTTGCGGCGCCGAAGTGCCGAGAGGGCCTTGAAACGCGTAATCGCCAGCAGCCAGGTGGTAACGGCGGATCGGCCTTCGAACTTGCCGGCCTGACGCCACACATCGA
>PNLC01000124.1 GCA_013822885.1 Bradyrhizobium sp. | reverse complement strand
GACTCCAACGGCTGCGCGGCCGGCAACACCCGCGAGGAAGCCATCGTTCAGGGCTTCCTCGAACTGGTCGAGCGCGATGCCTACGCCATCTGGTGGTACAACCGGCTGCAGCGTGCCGAGCTTGACCTCGGGCAGTTCGACGATTCGTACATCCGGGATCTGAAAACCCAGTTCGCGGATGCCGGGCGACGGCTGTGGGTGCTCGACGTCACCAGCGATCTCGGGATACCCACCTACGTGTCGGTCATGCACTGGATGCAGAACGGGCACGAGAACATCGAGTTCGGTTCCGGGGCGCATTTCGATCGCCGCATCGCCCTGCTGCGTTCGCTCACCGAGCTGACCCAGTTCATGTCGATCGGCATGATGGGCGGCGGCAGCGGTGAGAAGCCATCCCTTGACGGTACCAATCCGTTGCGCCTCGAAGATCATCCGTTCCTGATCCCGAGCGACAATCCGGTCGTCCCGCCGGCGTCCGGCATCGAGGTCCACGACAATACCCGCGATCAGGTGAATGCCTGTGTCGAGATCGCTACCCGGGCGGGTTACGATTTCCTCGTGCTCGACCAGACACGGCCCGACGTGCAGGTGCCCGTCGTGCGCGTGCTCGTTCCGGGCCTGCGGCATTTCTATCGCCGCTTTGCCCCGGGCCGGCTTTACGATGTTCCCGTGAAGCTCGGATTGCTGGATCGCCCGCGGCAGGAAAGCGAACTCACGCCGTTCCTCCCGCACACCTGAAAGGCTGGCCGTGCGCGCTCCCCGGAAACGGCCGGCCAGGAAGATTGCGCCAGTCATCGCCGCCCGATTGAACGGCCATTTGTCCCTGCAGGTGCAAGCGGACGGAAGCATCGCCGCCTTCGTGAACGGCTATTCCGTCAATCTCGGACAATTGAGCAGGGCTGCGATCGATCGCGCGCGCAATCTGGCCGACGGCCTGCCGCTCGCATCCTTTGCCGGCAAGAGCGCCATCGCGAGGGAGGTCGATGTCCTTGTACATCGGCTGGCGCGGCACGGGCTTCTCGAATATCGCCTGTTCTCGCCGCGCGACGGGCAGGACCTCGTGGTCATCGAGCCGCAGATCGCTGAATACTGGCCGCAACGCGCAAAACTCGGCGAGGGCGACACCGTCGTGCTGTCGCGTTTCTCCTATCTGCACCGGCGCGGCAACGAGATGGTGCTGGAATCGCCGCGCGCCGCCGCGCTGTTTCGCATCGACGATCCCCTCATTGCCGCCATGCTTGCTGCACTGTCGCAGCCTCAAAAGATCGGCAGGCTTCGCCGCGGCGCAGCCGGCTTCCACCTCAAGCTGCTCGAACTGCTGCTGGAGTGCCAGTTCCTGCTCAAGCTCGACGCGAAGAGCGGCGACGGCCTCCGGGAGAATGAGGGCGATGGCAATCTGGTCCTCTGGGATTTCCATGATCTCGTGTTTCACACCCGGAGCACGGAGGGCCGCCAGACCAATCCGGTTGGCAGTACGTTTGCCTATGCGAACGCCCTTCCGTCGCTGCCAGCGGTGCGTCCGCGATGGCCCGGCAAGAAGATTGACCTTCGCGATCTGTCGGCCTCGGAGCCAACCTCGGACTTCGCAACGCTGCTGCGCGAACGCCATTCGGTCCGGGATTTCGACGACGCGCATCCGATCACGCTCGCCGAACTGGCGCAATTCCTCAACAGCGCTGCGCGGGTGCTGTCGGAATGGGAGAGCGACGCGAATTCCCAAGGCGGCTCCGGTATCACCTACAGCACAAGGCCCTATCCTTCGGCGGGCAGCGCCTACGAGCTGGAACTGTATCTGGCGGTTTCCAACTGCGAGGGGCTTGCACGCGGATTTTACCACTATGATGCAGGCGGCCATACGCTGGTCGCGATCGACGCCTCCGCACAGCAACTGCAGGCGCTTTCGGCGGCGGCCGAGTTTGCGATGGACGCGTCAGGCCCGCCGCAGGTGCTGATCACGATCGCCGCGCGCTTTGGGCGGATCTCCTGGAAATACAGCTCGATCGCCTACGCGCTGATCCTCAAGGACGTCGGCTGCATGATCCAGACGTTTTACCTCGCGGCGACCGACATGGGCCTTGGCGGTTGCGCCATCGGCACCGGCAACATCGACCTGTTTGCAAAAATGACCGGGCTCGAATTCCATGTCGAGGGCCCGGTCGGTCAATTCGCGCTTGGGCGCGGCAAGAGACAGGCGATCCCGGGCTAGCGCAAGAGGCCCAGGCACGATAAGGGGACGCCGGAGAAACGCGCTTGAAATGAAAACGCCGCGGCGACACAATGGCGCCATCCTTCATCAAACGTGACGCGCCGATCCCCGTACCCTGCGGACGGCGTGGCGCGGCAAGAGTGAGCAACAATGGCTGAAGCCGATCTCGACGCCGTCATCCGGCAAATTGCAAGAGCGCAAAACAAGAGCTTGATGGCCGCCGTCAAGAAACGGCGCGACCAGATCATGGCCCGCGCAGCCAAGGCCAAGGACAAGGATGCAAAAGATCAGCTGAAACACCTCGCGAAAAGCGCGATGCTGCACGGCGCGGCTGCGGCGAAGCGGCTGCAGAACTCGGCGGAAAACACCGCCGACAGCTACGCACGGGCGATCAAGTACGCCGCGGCGGAGTGGAAGCCGGCACCGGCAAAGAAGCCCGCGAAAAAGCCTGCTGGGAAAGACGCGTGACGCCGCCATTTCGCCGAGCGGCGATACTCAGGCCGGCTTTTGGGAACGGTAGATTCCGCGCTCGAACAGACGGTAAACATTCAGCGCACGCCGGTCGGCGAACGGCAGAATCTGCATCATGATCACGCCTGCGATCCGCGAGGCGGGGTCGATCCAATAGTAGGTGTTGTAGAGCCCGGCCCAGGTCTGGCTGCCGGCCCTGCGGCCATCAGGCACTGAATCGATGTTGATCATGTCGCCAAGTCCCCAGCGCAGGCGGACGCCCGGGAAGAAGTCGACGTCGCCGGACAATGCCGGATTGGTCGTCTTGAGAATTCCCGCGTCGAGGTTACCGATCTGGTTGGTGGACATCAGTGCCACCGTCTGCGGCCGAAGGATGCTTTTCCCGCCAACCCCTCCGCCATTCAGCAGCGCCTGAAGCAGCGTCAGATAATCAGGCGCGGTTGAATAGATGCCTCCGCCTCCCGAAAACATCTTTGGGGCAGCGCGCTTTACCAATGGCTGCGGTGCGAGCGCTCCATCCGCCTTGCGCAGGTGCAGACTTGCCCGGCGCGCGTGCTGCGCCTCCGAGAGCGTAAAGGATGTGTCGCTCATCCCAAGCGGGCCAAGGATGTGGTCGTGGAAATAGCGATCCAGATTTTGCCCGCTGATGACCTCGACCAACCGACCGACGCGGTCGAGGCTGCCGCCATAGGCCCATCTGGCTTCAGGTTCGAACATCAGGGGCGCGCGCGGCAGCGCCGGATTGCTGCGGGCGGCCTTGCCGTAACGAATGACATTGGTGTCCCAAAGCTGATAGCTGAGCCCGGACGTGTGGGTGAGCAGATGGCGCAGCGTGATCGGCTTGCGCGCGGCACGCAGTTGCGGCGTCCCCCGCGTATCGAAACCGTCGAGAACCTGGGGCGATGCGAGTTCCGGATCCAACCTTGCCGCCGGCTCGTCCAGTTTGATCCAGCCCCGTTCGACCAGTTGCAGGGCTGCGATTGATGTCAGCAGCTTGGTCATCGATGCGATACTGAAGACCGTATCCGCCGACATCGTTGCGCGCGCACTGATGCTTCGTACGCCGAATGCGCCCTGGTAGATGACGGATTGCTCGGTCGCGGCCATGGCGACGAGACCCGGCACATCGGCCGCATCAACCGCGGCCTGCAAGGAGGCTTCCATCTGGTCGTTGCGGGACTGCAGGCGGGGCGGCGCGGCAAGGCTCGGCGCGCCCGGGATCAGGCCGGCGGCTGCGGCGGCTGCCGCTCTCAACAATGCATCGCGCCGACTGAACCGCATCGTCATCGCGCTTCTCCGGCGGCCTTGCGAAACCTAGCCGCGACGAACGGACAGCATCTTCTTCAGTTTCTCTACCGCACTGTCCGGCGTGGTGAGCACCGGCCGCCCGGTCGCTTCCGCGACCTGTTCCGCTGCAGGCGCCATGCTGTATTGCGCGAGCGCGATCAGGTCGCAGTCGCATAAGGCCTTCGACGCCTCGACGACCAGCCGGTCATGCGTCGCGCGGTCGCCGCGGTCGAGCGCGGCCAGCGCCCCCTCCGCCAGTTTTGGAACGATCTCGACGGAGGAAGGAAACTCCGGCGGCATCGAGACCAGCGTCGGCGGGAATGTCGACAGCAAGCCGATCCTTTGGCCGCGTGCCACCGCCAGTTCGATCATGGCTTCGTTGGGCTTGAGCACCGGCATCGGCGCGTGCGCGCGGGCAACCGCTTCGATGCATTGGCCGAACGCCGAACACGTGAACAGGATCGCATCCGAACCGGTACTGGCCGCATAACGCCCGAGCGCAAGGAAGCGCTCGGTCATGGCGTCCGATAGCCCGCCGTCGCGTGCGAGATCGGCCGACAGGCTGTCATCGAGCAAATTCATCAGGCGCGCGTCCGGCCAAAGCCGGGCGAAAGCGGCCTCGATGGGCAAAATCGAATGTTTCAGGGCGTGGACGAGCGTGATGCGCATGCCGTCCAGTGTGGCCGCGGCGTCAGTGGTGTCAACCCACCACGCCGCGGCAACGCAAGCCGCCTACGCCGCCTTGATGCGGGCGAGGAACCGGCCGACCTCGTTGCTGAGCGCCTCCGACTCTGCCGCCAGGCCGTCGGAGGACTGCAGAACGTCGGACGCGGTTTCGCCGGTCTGGTTGGCTGCGTTCGAGACGCCGACGATGTTGTTGGAGACGTTCTGCGTTCCCGAGGCCGCCTGCTGGATGTTGCGTGCGATCTCCGCCGTTGCGGCGCCTTGCTCCTCGACCGCGGCGGCGACCGTCGTGGCGATCTCCGACATCTTGTCAATGATCTGGCCGATGCCCTTGATGGTGTCGACCGCTTCCTGGGTCGACCCCTGGATGGCGGTGACCTGCGCGGTAATGCCCTCGGTGGCACGCGCGGTCTGGGTTGCGAGGCTCTTGACCTCGGAGGCGACGACGGCAAAGCCCTTTCCGGCCTCGCCGGCGCGGGCGGCTTCGATGGTGGCGTTCAACGCGAGAAGGTTGGTCTGTGCCGCGATCGTGTTGATCAGGCCGACGACTTCGCCGATGCGGTTGGCCGCGCTGGCAAGTTCGGTGACGGTGACTTCGCTCTTCGCCACCTGCTCCACGGCCTGGGACGCGATCCGGGTGGATTCGCCGACCTGCCGGGAAATCTCGCTGATCGAACTTGAAAGCTGCTCGGTCGCAGCCGCCACCGTCTGTACGTTCGCAGCGGCCTGCTCGGAGGCCGACGCGACGGCGCCGGTCTGCTCCCTGGCCTGCGCCGCGACGTGCGACATCTTTTGCGCCGATCCCTTCATGCGCGATGCCGCGGTGGAAACCGCCGCCAGCGCGCTGGTCGCGCCTTCATTGAACTCGCGCGTCAGCTGGTCGATCATCGCAGCCTGCCTCTGCTTGGCTTCCTGCTCAGCGGCCTTTTCGGCGGCGGCAGCGTTGGCCTGAACGATGCCCTCGCGGAACACCGACAGTGCCTCCGCCATCTGGCCGATCTCGTCGCCGCCACGCCGGGCGCCGACTTCGGCGGAGAGATCGCCCGCGGCAAGCCGCGTCATGGTGCTCTCGAGGCCCATCAGTCGTGCTACCAGGTTGCGGCCGATATAGAACCAGACGAACAGCGCGGAGCCTATGACGCTGAACGCCGCGATCATCAGCATCACGAAGGTTCCGAAGCCGATGGCTTCGTCGGAACGATCGGTCGCCTCGCGGGCCTTGTTGGTCACGGCCTTGACCTGGCCGGCGACTTCCCTGGCGAGTTCATCGGTGAGGCCGCGCGTCTCGTCCAGCAGTTTCTGCCCGAGCTGGCTGGCGGCGAGCTCCTTGCGGCGCGCATCGAAGATCGTGTCGCCAGAACCCAACTTCAGCCAGGCGTCGGCGGCCTTGCGCATGCCCTCGGTCGGCTGCAGCGTATCGACGATGTCGAGCTTCTCCTCGACCCGGGCCGACATTGTCTTGAAGCTCTTTTCCAGCGCTGCGACGCTTTCGGCGTTCGGCGCTACCGCCGCGCGATCCAGCAGGCTCGAAGCCAGATTGACGAAGCCGACCAGATCGGCGAACCCCTGGGACACCGGCACCTGGGTCGAAACCAGCTTGAGCAGCGTCATCATGGTTTGATTGGCGTCGCCGCCGAGCGTCATTGAGACCATGGTGATGTCGGCCTGCGCCTTCTCGCCGGCTGGGAGCAGCACCTCGTTGAGCTTGGTCTGGGTCGCCTGGGCAGTCTTTACGATCTCTTCGCCGCGGGCGCTGAGCTTGAGACGATCGTCGACCGCGCCGTCGAGCGCGGCCAGCTTGGTGTTCATCGCCGTGATCAGCTTCTTGAGCCGGTCGATCGACTCGCGATCGGACTGGGCGTGGGCGTGGGCGACGCTGTCGAGCCGTTTCGCGATCCCCTCCTGCCGGGCCTTGAGCGCGGTCATCTCCTGCTGCCGCTGGGCTTGCGTTTTCACCGCCAGCAGGGTCGGCGCGGAGCCTGCCAGCGCCTGGGTGTCGGTCTGCAGTCCCAGCGTCTCGACGATTTCCGGAATGTTGCGGCCGGCAACCACGTGGAAGAGATCGCGAACCTGCGAGAACATCAGCCAGGCGGCAGCGCCGGCGATAACGGTGGTTCCCGATACCGCAGCAAAGGCAAAGAAGAGCTTGGCCCTGATTCCGAACTGGCGAGATGATTTCACGGTCTGGTCCTCAATCCTTGAGCGCGCGAACGATTATTGCTTGAGCATCGTCTTTCCCGGAAAGCCGGCGTCCGTCTTTCCGGACGATGCTCTTATTTCGTGGCAACCTTGTATTGCTGGACCAGCTCCCTGGCGCGCGCGTAGAGCCGCTCGCCGTCAATGCCGAGCTTCGCCATGTTGGCCTTCCATTCGGCCACGGCCGGCGCAGTCACCGCCTGTATTTCGGCGCGCTGCTGGTCATTGAAGGTGAGCGCGGTGAAGCGGGAATCATTCTGCAGCTTCTTCTTGGTGACGGCTTCCTGCGCCTCGCGGATCCGGGCGCTGCCCATCGCGATATCTGAAGCGTGCTTTTCGACGATCTTCCTGAGATCGGCGGGCATCGCGTCCCACGCGGCGCGGTTCATGACGATCATCAGCGCCGGCGCGGCCAGCCGCGCATCGATCACGACCTTGAGCTGATCGGCGAGAAACTTGCCGCCGGCACCCTTGGTGGTCGTCGTGGAATCCCAGCCATAGGCGATCGCGTCGACATAGCCGCTGGCGATGGTGTCGCCGATAAGGTTGAGCGGAATGCCGAGCGGCACCGCGCCGAGCTTGGCCAGCGCAACGCCGACCGTGGTGCTCGGCGTGCGCATGCGCAGGCCGCGGAAATCCTTCACCGACTGGATCTTCTTGCCGGTCGTGAAGATCGGATAGGGCGGCAGCACGTAGAGGCCGAGAACCTTGACGGAAGCGTAATCCTTGTCGAGCAGGCCTTCCTTGTAGAGCGACATCATCGCCGAGGTGCCCGCGATCGAGTTGTCGAACATGAAGGGCAGCTCCATGACCGAGGATTGCGGGAAGCGGCCGGGATGGTAGCCCTGCACGGTGGCCGCCATTTCGATCGCGCCCTTCTCGACCATCGTGAACAGCTCGGCCGGCTTGCCGTAACCGCCGAGCGGCTTCAAGGCCACTTCGATCCGTCCGTCGGACTCCTCCTCGACGGCCTTCGCAAACGGCAGCAGCACCTGCTCGTAGGCCGGGGTGTTTTCGGTATTGATGGAGCCGAACCGGAGCACCACTTCAGCAGCGCTTGCCGGAGTAGCAACGAGAGCGGCGAGAGCAAGCAGTGTTGCGGCCGCCGATGACATCCTGGTGCGGGAAGACATTCTGTTTCCTAAAATCACCGCTGGTCGCCGACGCGCTCGCGCGTTTCAACCGTCGGTCGCATGGCGGGTCCTTGACGGCGTCAACCATAACTTTGGCAAATTAATCGCAAGTAAACCTTGCTGCGCGTGAAGGACCAATGCCGTCTCCGTATAAAACCGGAGGCGCGGCTCCACGCTCGAGCTGCAGCGATCACGCGCTGCAGACTCGTCGCACTTCGCGCGACGACAATTCCGTCGCGCGGCATTCGCTGGAGTACGAAGCTGTAACCGGCCTACACTTTCACCAGGCTCTCGAAGCCACCGTAGATCATCCGCTTGCCGTCGAATGGCGGCTTCGCGTCAGGACCCATCATCGAACTGAGCCGCGGATCCGCCATCACCTTGGCGTTGATCCTGTCGCGCTGGGCGCGCGACTTGTAGGTGATCCAGGCGAACACCACGGTCTCGCCCGGCTTCAGTTTGACGCTGCGCGGAAACGAGGTGAGTTTCCCGACCTTGACGTCGTCGGCAACCCATTCGCGATAATCCAGCGCGCCGTATTCGCGCCAGATCTTGCCGCACTTCTTCGAGATCGTCGCATAAGCGGCAAGGTTTTTCTTCGGCACGGCAACGATGAAGCCATCGACGTAAGGCATGGAATAACTCTCCGTTACTTTCAGTCATTGCAAACAGATCCCGTCATTCCGGGATGGCCCGAAGGACCAGACCCGGAATGACGGCTCAGAGTGCAGCGCGCGAGTGACGACTAAGCCTGACAGCAAGATGCCTTAACCGGCGACGGCTGGTATTGGTCACGTAGCCGCACCAGTCCATCGCGTAGCGCGTGAGTTGACTGGTTCCGGCACTCCTTCGTTCAGGCGAGAAAATTCTCGAGTTTTCCGAGCAGTTCCGTCCAGCCGCGCTCATGGTTGTCGCGCGCGGTGACATCGACGAACTGTTCATGGTGGAACGTGAGCAGTGTGCCGGCGCCATCCGGCTTCAGCGATACGGTGACCAATGATTCACGCTCGGGCGTCGAATGCCATGCCCAGCTGAAAACCAGCCGCTCGTTCGGTACGACCTCGCGATAGACCCCGCCCACCTGGTTGTACTGGCCGTTGGCGTTGAAGCTGATGCGATAGTGACCGCCGACGCGCAGATCGATGTCGGCCTTCACCGAGCCGGGCTCCACCGCGCCGGGCCCGAACCACTGCACTAGCTTTTCCGGGTCGGCCCACGCGGCGTAGACTTTTTCGGGCGCCGCGGCGAAGCGGCGCTTGAGCGTGAGGCTCGGCCGCGCGGCGGGTTCTGCGTCGCGGGCAACGCTTGATTTGGCAAGGTTTGACGGGGTGGCCATTGGTCTTCCTCCAAAAAACTGGCAAGGCGATCGAGATTGTCGGACCAGAAGCGCTGGTAGCGGTTGAGCCAATCCATCGCCTGCTCCATCGGGCTGGCGGTCAGCCGGCACGAGACCGTGCGGCCGGTTTTCTCGCGCGCGATCAGGCCGGCATCCGACAGCACGTCGAGATGCTTGATGATCGCAGGAAGCGAGATTGAAAACGGCTGTGCCAG
>PNLC01000123.1 GCA_013822885.1 Bradyrhizobium sp. | reverse complement strand
GGTGCCGAGCACCACGCCGCATTTTTCCTTGCAATAGCGCTGCAGCGCTGCCGGGTCGTGGCCGTTCATCGTCACCGTCGTCACCGTGTTCGAGCGCTCGCCGGCTTCGGCGATGTTGAAGCCGAGCACCTGGCCCTCGGCCCACACGCCCACCGCGCGGCGCACCGCCTCCGCGAGCAGCCGATGGCGCAGGAAGGCGTTCTCGAGTCCCTCGGCGTGCAGCATGTCGATCGCCTTGCGCAGCGCGAACAGCAGATGCACCGGCGCGGTGCCGGCATATTTGCGGTAATGCTCGCTGCCTTCACGCTCGGTCCAGTCCCAATAGGGCGTGCGCAGGTTGGCGTGTCTGTGTACGGCGCGGGCGCGGTCGTTGGCGGCGACGAAGCCGAGGCCCGGCGGCGTCATCAGGCCCTTTTGCGAGCCTGACATCGCGACATCGACGCCCCATTTGTCCATCTCGAACGGCATGCAGCCCAGCGAGGCCACGGTATCGACCATGAACAGCGCGGGATGACCTGATGACTTGATGGCCTTGCCGATCGCCTCGATGTCATTATACGCGCCCGACGCGGTATCGACCTGCACAGCGACGATTGCCTTGATGCCGTGATCCTTGTCCTGCCGCAACCGCGCCTCGACCTCACTCGGGCGGATCGCACGGCGCCAGTCGCCTTTCAGCACCTCGACCTCGGCGCCCATTCCGGCGGCGGCCTGACCCCAGCCAATCGCAAAGCGTCCGCTTTCCAGCACCAGCACCTTGTCGCCGCGCGACAGCACGTTGGAAAGCGTCGCCTCCCACGCGCCATGGCCGTTGGCGATGTAGATGTAGGATTGGCCCTTGGTGGCGAACATCCTGGAGAGATCGGCGAGCAGGCTTTCGGTCAATTCCACCATCTGGTCGGAATAGATATCGAGCGCCGGGCGATGCATCGCCTGCAGCACTTCGTCGGGCATGGTGGTAGGTCCCGGGATGGCCAGAAATTCCCGGCCCGCGCGAACGGTCATTTGTCGGTTGTCCTTATGGGTAAATACGCGCAATCGATGTGCGTGAGGTTTGGGTGTTAGTGTATTGGATTGACGCGGTCATTGCGAGCTTAGCGACGCAATCCAGCGCCGCAAAAACACCGAATTGCTCTCATTGCACCGGCGGCCGCAACTCACGCATCTTCACTTTCCGATCGAGTTGGCGATCGCGCGCCAGATCTGATCCTTCAATACCGTTGCCGGCGGGCTCGGAATCGTCACCGCGGGCCCGTCGCGCTTCTTGCAGTCTTCGACCAGCCGCAGCACCCAGATTTCGCCGTCGGTGTAATAGGGGTCGCCGCCGCCATTATGGCCGGCGATCGTCGGCCCGATGCCGGTGACCTGATATTTGGCGTCGACCATGCCGGCGTTTTCCAGGTCGGCGGTGAGCAGCGCGCGCTCGGCGTCGAGATCGGGGCTGATATGGTGCGTGACCGCAGCGGTGTATTTGCTGACGCCGACGCCGCGATCCTGGGTCGCTGCCCCAAGCCAGACCGGGCGCTTTTCTTCGCCCTGGTCGAGCACCTTCCAGTAACGCACATGGTTGCGGCGATCGGCGCTGGCCCCGATCGGCTTTTCGTAGGCGAGGTCCTCGCGGCGGCCGAGGTAGTAGAGATTGCTGACCGGTGCGTCCCTGTACGGCCGGTCGAGCAGCACGCTGCCGACGATCTCGATCGAGGATTTCAGCGTGATCGGATCGGCCGGATACCAGCCGGCGACATGCATCGCGCAGACGACATCGCCGAGGTCGCCGACCAGCCCGACATTCATGGGATCGCCGGGAATACCCTGTCCGGTGCGCGTCACCATCGGCAGGTCGGCCAGCCCGCGCTGGTGCTCGTAATGCGTCCAGAAGCCGGGCAGCAACAGGTAAGCGATCAGGCCATAGCCTACGAGGATGAACAGCGTGAGCATAAGCGCGCGCCGCAGCCCGCCACGCTTTTGCCGTGGCAATGGTCCATCGATTTGATGATCGGGCACTTACCGCCTTGTCTCACGGCAGCCGGCGGCTTCGGCCTCGTCGACCGAGCAGAACCAGCGCGTGCCCTTGCTGATCTTCATTTCGATCTTCGCATACCAGCGGCTCGTCGGCTGGTGAAAAATACATTCGCCGGAACGGTTGACGTTGCCCTTGATGGTGCAGTCGGGCGAGGGCGCCACCGATCCCGATGCCGATGCCAAGAGGATCGCCTTGGCGTGCTCCGGTGGCTTGACCGCGCCGAGAATGGCAGTCTTCTTGTTGCGGACGCGCCAGTCCCACGGCGCAATGAATGCGCCCTGCCACATCCCGGCCTTGGCCTCTCGCGCGGCTTTCTCATCCGCCTCATAGTCGCGCGAGAGCCGCGTGTACGCCAGCGCCCAGCCGCTCGACACCAGCCACTTCTGGATGTCCTCGCCGTCGGCGCTGCAACGCGCCACGGTGCGGCCGCGCCGGTCGACGGCGCGGGTCTGGCAGGTCCAACTCTTGCCCCCGAAGCGCTTGATCAGTTCGTCCCGTGCGGCGACGCCGCAGGTCCAGCGTTCGCCGCTGGTGTTGAGGCAGAGCTGATCCACCGCCGGCGCATCGATGCCGCCAAGCCGGATACGGTGGCTGCCGATCTGGACCTGATCGCCTTCGCGGATTTTCGGGACACCGGTGATCTCGGCCGCCTGCGCGACGCCCGATAGCGACAACAGGAAAATAGCGGCAAGCCACGTCGTCGATTTCATCAGCAATCCCGGCAGAGGAATGATCGCAATGATTCGACGGATTGTGCGGACAATGCGGCTACCTTGCCAGAGCCAGCCCGTCGCATTTCTTTCAACTTCCTGTCATTGAAGGGGCGAGTAGCAAATGGCATAGGCGCGCGAGCGGCGTCAGCATCACCTACTCGCTATTCGCCAACTTCTTCCGCGCCAGTGCCAATCCCATCAACACGAACGCCGAGGTCACCTCGGGCCCGCCGACGAGGATCCGCGTCGGCGTCTTCATCTTGTTCCACTCATAGGCCTTGTACGGCCCATGCCGGCCGCCTTCGCCGAGATGGCTGACGATGCAGTGCAGCGCCGGCGTGAATGTCGATATGTCAGCGCCGAGATGCGCCAGCGCCATCAGCGCCAGCGCGGCGTCGAACGGGTTCATCTCGCGGGCGATCAGTTCGTCTTCGACATAGGCCAGCACCTTGCCGCGAATGAACTCGAACGTGCCGTCAGGATCGATCGCGCGTCGCGCCGGCGCCGGCAATGCCATGAACGCGGCATGGCAGCGGCCGAAATAGGCCGAGTAGAGTTCCGGCAGGTAATAGATATGCGAGCGCGGATTTTTGAACGCGCCGCTTTCCACCAGCCGCCGCTGGAAGCCGATGATGCGGTGCACCGTCTCCAGCCGCTGCGGCGTCTCGATGATCTTCCAGCGCGCGAGGTTGCGAAAACTCACTTCGAGAATGTCGAGATTGAGCGTGGGATCGAGGTCGTTGCCGTAGGGCCGCTCGCCCGCGAGGTTGTCGATCCAGGTGACGACGCCGCCCTCGAAGTCGACATTGTCGTTCAACGGCACCGTGACGCGCGGCTCGTTGGCGCCCTCGCGCACCTGGTAGCCCCGATAGAAATCCAGCAGCGGCTGATCGAGGATCGGATCGGTGGAGCCGGCCTGCGTCGCCGCCGAGAATGAGCACGCCGTGGTGTCGCAGTCCGGCACGTAGATGCCGAAGCCGAGGTCCTGCTTGATCTGCGAAAAGAATTTTGAGAATCGCGGATGCGGCAGCGGCGCCAGCGCCGTCACGACCCGCACCGTCGAGCCGTCGTGCGAGGGCACCTCCTCGGCCGAGGTCTTCAGGCAGAAATCCACCATCTCCGCGATCGCGCGCTTCGAGGCGGTGGCCTCGTCCGCCGATGCCAGCCCGGTCTCGACGTAGCTCAGCAGCGCCTCGGTGAAGAAGGCGTCGTAATAGGCAGAGCGGTGCCGGATCTGCATCGGCTGCCACATCGGCTCGGCGATCCCCGTCCAGGGCGGGTCGATCAGCGCCCGCGCCGGCGAATGCGCGATGAAGATCCGCGCCAGGCTGAAAAGAAGCGTCGAGTTCTTGTAGCCGCGCGAGTTCAGCCCGGTCAGCGCGGCGACCATCTCGCGCCCGCCCATATCGGGGTCGCCGATCAGGTTGAACGCGGCATAGGTCGGAATGAACCCGTTGCGCTCGAACGACCGCAATAGATGTGCGCCGCAGCGGCGGATCACCTTCTCGATGGCGGCCAGATCGGGCGCCCTGGCCTGCGCCGCTGCCGGCGCGGGCTCGGGGTGGCGCACATCGATGTCAGCCATCAGTTCGGCGATCGGCGCGCCGACTGCGGCCCAGTCCGGCTCGGCGTCGTCGCGCGCCCGCGTCAGGGCCTCGCGTAGCGCCTGGAGGCGGCCCTCTTCCCGCAGGGCCGGTAACCCGGTGCGGCGGAGCAGCGGCCGCAGCGCCGGATTGCCCAACGCCGTGCGATAGAATTTTCCGAGATGGGGGTCCCCGCCGCGATACTTCAGCAGCACGGGATCGCAGACATCGTACAGCGAAGGGCCGTCTTTCCGGACGGTCAGGGCGCGAAAGGCCGCGCCGGCGATCGTTTGGATGCCCATGCTGTGTCTTTCCGCCGGAACGGTGTTGGTAAGGCCGCGTTAAGCATGATGGCGAAGCCCGGCAAGCCGACTTTTCGCAGCAATCAGGCTCGATGGAGAGTCCACACGGCCACCGCCGGCCGGAGAAAGGCCTGCAAGCCATTGAAAAGTAACCGAGTCCGCAGGAAACGCAAATGTGATAGAGATCACATAAGGGAATTTAACTTCCCACCATTATCCCCGGCTATTGGCTCCATGCGTCGAATGAGGTTGTCCGGGAGACCCCTACAGGCTAAAGGATCGGTTGTTGCGGTGCCGCAAATTGAGCGCAATTGGACGGCACACACCGGCAACCCCTGAAACCTCGAAGGTGCTCACGCGACTGTCCGCCGCGTTTCGTTTGGCGCCCTCTGGACAAACTTGGGAATTGTATCGCGATGAACCTCGGTATTGCCCGCATCTCCCGCCGCACCGTCACCATAGCCGCAGCCTTCGTCGGCCTGGTGTCGCTCGTGCTCGGCGCCCATGCGGCACTGAACATGCGCTCGCTCGATGCCGCCAAGGCAATCGCGACAGAGCATACCGGCTCGATCGGCCAAGGTGCTTCCCGTGTTGCGCTCGTGATCGGCAATGGACATTACCCGGACGCGTCCGCGCCGCTGGCCCAACCGATCAACGACGCCCGCGGCCTGACGGCTGCGCTGCGCGGCAAGGGTTTCGACGTCGACGTGGTCGAGGACGCCACCCGTGATGACATGGACCGCGCCATCGTCAGGCTGAAGGACAAGATCAGGCCCGACACCGTGGTGATGCTGTTCTTCGGCGGTTACGGCGTCCAGGTCGGCCGCGAGAGCTTCATGATTCCCGTCGACGCGCGGATCTGGAAGGAAGCCGACGTTCGCCGCGACGGCGTCAGCATCGAGCAGGTGCTGGACGCGATGACCGAGAAGGGCGCCAGGGCCAAGCTCGTCGTCGTCGACGCCTCCCGCCGCAACCCGTATGAGCGCCGTTTCCGCTCCTACTCCCACGGGCTGGCGCCGATCTCGGCGCCGGAGAACGCGCTGATCCTGACCTCGGCGACGCCAGGCAAGGTGGCCGATGACGGCAAGGGCCAGTACAGCGTGCTGGTGACCGAACTGCTCAACAACCTGAATTCGCAGTCCGGCGCTGCCACCGCCTTCAACAAGACCCGCATCTCCGTCTCCCGCGCTTCCGAAGGCGAACAGGTGCCCCAGGTGTCGTCGTCGCTAATGGAAGACGTGCGAATCGGCGGGTAAGGCACAACTCCATCGTCGTCCCTGCGAACGCAGGGACCCATACGCCGTGGCCCAGCTAATGGGCACGACGGGAGACGGCTCGCTTCAACAACTCACAACAGTAATTCGCGAACGAGAGCGTCAGCCAGCACGCTCCATCGATGGATCGCGCGGTATGGGCCCCTGCGTTCGCAGGGGCGACGTGTGGATGGATTGGTGATTCAGATCAAACAATCAGATCGCTGAGATCGCGCCACTCCAGGTTTTCGCGCTCGATCAGTTCGATTTTCCAGTCGCGCTTCCAGCGTTTCAATTGCTTCTCACGGGCGATCGCTTCTTCGGGCCGCTCGAACGCCTCGACATAGACCAGGCGGTAAACGCTGTAGGTTTTTACAAACGACGAGCCCTCGCCATTGCGATGCTGCACCATCCGCTTCGCGAGGGAATTGGTCACCCCGATGTACAGGGTCCCATGACGTCGGCTCGCGAGAATGTAGACGTAATACATGCGCTAGACACTGCTGTCGCCCCTGCGAACGCAGGGGCCCATACCGCGTGATCTTTCAGTGAGGCGCGGCGGTTAACATCGTAACACACAACGAAAGCCGCGGCGTATGGGCCCCTGCGTTCGCAGGGGCGACAACAACTGTAGGAGCGGCGGAAACTATTGCAGCCCCCGCCTCACTTCACATCCGCGCTCGCCGTTACCGGCCGCACCGGATCGCCCTCGCGCAGCAGTGCGCCCGCGCGCGCCACCACGATGTCGCCTTCCTGCAGCCCGGAGGTGATCTCGACCTGTCCGGCCGACATCAATCCTGTCTCCACCCGCCGCGTCTCGACGCGCGCGCGCCGCACCACCTGCACCACGGTGCCGGCGGAGCCGTAGAGGATGGCGGTGAGCGGCACCGAGACGCCGCAGCTCTGCCCAGTCCTGATCTGCGCGCGGCCGGAAGAATTGACCAGCAGGCGGCGGTTGGTGGTGACGGCGACGAACACCTGCGCAAGCTGGCTGTTCGGCTCGACCGTGGTGGAGAGCCGCCGCACCCGTCCGTCGACTTCGCCGGCGCCGATCACCTTGATCCGCGCGGTCTGGTTGACGGCAAGCTTTGCGATGTCGCGCGTCGGCACCATGCCGACCAGGTCGAACTCGCTGCGTGCGATGATCGAGAACAGCGCTTCGCCCTTGCCGGAGGCCAGCGCGCCGACCGACGCGGTCGTTGCCGAGATGATGCCTGCCACCGGCGCCTGCACCGAGATCTGCCCACCCTCGGGAAGGCTGAGCCGCGCCATCACCTGGCCTGCGGTGACGGTGTCGCCCGCATCCACCATCACCTCGGTGACTTTCAGCCCCATCCGCTCGGGCCGCACTTGATTCTCCTCGCGCGGAATGATGGTGCCGGTCACCTCGACGATATTGGCGAAGCAGGCCTTCGCGGCCTTGAGCACCGTGACCGCGGCGCCCTTCGGCGCTGCCGGATCGGGATCGTCGGCGGCGGCGAGGCTCGGGGAGGACAACAGGCAAAACATCTCCGCTGCGATCAGGAGGCCCAGCGTCAGTGAATGGTCGCGCGCGCGCAGGATGGTCATCTTTGTTTCGTTCCCGGTTTCGGGACCATGGATATCAGAGGGATGAAGGGGGGCCAAGCCGCTGCGGTGTCACCCCTCCGCCAGGCTGACGGCCTTGGCCATTGACGCTTCCACGGCCAGCGGAACGGCGGCGAGTTCGTCGGCGCGAGCGATATGCCGGGTAATCGCGGCATTGACCGTCGAGGCATGGGTGAGCGGCAGCATGTGGCCGGCGGCGGGGAAATGCCGGATCTCGGCGCCATCGACGATCGCGCCGAGCCGCTGCACGATGCGTTGGGTGAGATAGGGCGACAGCCCGCCCGAAAGCAACAGCGTTGGAACGCGAAGCGAGGCCGCGGCAGAGGCGACATTCTCCTCGGCGAACGCCGCCTGGAAATCGAAGGCAAGCTTGTCGGCACGCTCGATCATGCGCAGCCGCGCGCTACCCGATACCGGATCCTGCGGACCGGAGCCATTCCAGAACGCGGTGAACATGTCGATCGCCTCGAGCACCGATCCGTTCCAGATGTCCTCGGTCACGTCACGCGCGACCTGCGCGAACCGCGCGTGGAGCCGCCGGTCCGCATCGCTATCGCACAACAGCGTCGGCAGCACCGGCTCGATCAGCGTCAGGCTGCGGATCCGATGCGCGAACGGCGAGGCGGTCGCGATCCGAAACGCGATCGCGCCGCCATAGGAATGGCCGACGAGGTGGATCGGCCCTTCCGCGTCGTTGAGCGTGCCGCTCAGGCATCGGACTTCTTCCGCCAGCGTCAGAGGTAGATCGAGCACGCAACCGTTGGCGCCGTAGCCCGAGATATCAGGGGCAAAAAACCGGTGGCTGCGGGCGAGTTCATCGGCGAGCGTCTTCCATTGGCGGCCCGAGCCGAGCGAGCAATGCAGGGCCACGACGCAGGCCTTTTCACGTTCTGTACGCGCGATTTGAATCACATTGGTCATCGAAATAATTCCTTATTGTAAATGGGCGCCTGCAGCGGAGCCGCGAATGGCCCCGCTGAGATCTTGTTGACGTCCGTTTCACCGCTTGGTGATAACGACCTCGAGATATTCGCTGGGCACCACCATCGTGCTGTCGCCGGACCGGTTCATGCGCACGATCAGGGCATTCAGGTCATTGTGCAGCTCTTCCTGTTTCGCCGGATCGAGCGCCGCGAACGCCTTCAGCACCGGGCCGTAATAGGTCTTGAACACGTCGAGGAAGTGCTCCGCCGAGCGATAACGGAATTTGAACAGGCGCGATTCAGCCTTGATCGAGCGCGCTTCCGCGTCGAACATTTCGGTCAGCCGCGCGCGTGTTCCCCAAAGCGCCGGCGATTTGGCGCCTGCGGGCGGCGGCAGATATTTGCCCAGCGTCTTGAAGACTTGTCCGATGAAGCCTTCCGGTGTCCAGTTGGCGAGGCCAATCTGGCCCTTGGGCTTGCAGACCCGCAGCAGTTCGGCCGCCGCGCGGTCCTGGTTCGGCGTGAACATGACGCCGAAGGTGGAGAGCACGGTGTCGAAGCTGGCATCGTCGAAGGGCAGGTTTTCCGCGTCGGCTTCCCTGAATTGCACCTGCATGCCCTCCGCCGTGGCACGCGCCTGGCCGCGCTCCAGCAGCGCCGGCACGTAGTCGGTCGAGATGACGTCGCACCACCGCCGCGCCGCGGCGAGCGTCGCCATGCCATTGCCGGCGGCGACATCCAGCACCTTCGAGCCGGCCTTGAGATCGAGCGCTTCGCAGAGCTCCTCGCCGACGATCTGCAGCGTCGAGCCGACGATGGCGTAATTGCCTGACGACCATGCGGCCTGTTGACGCGTCTTGAGGGCGGCAAGGTCGGGGGCGGGCTGGGGATCGGCCTGGGTCTGGATTGCTGCAGTCGCGCTCTGGGCGGCCATTGGCGGCTCCTTCCTGGTTATGCGGCCACGGAAGGGGGCCGCGATGAACCAAACATGGCTCTATCCGGACCTAAAGACTGTGATACCGGGCTGATTTTGCCTTGAGACGATCCTGATTTTTCAGTGAGAAGTCGTTTTCTGTGAGATTTCGCACACGATCCCGGCCGGAAATTCGCTCTACCTCTGCCTATACTCGGGATGCAGTGACCGGAAATCGTGCGCCCCGTCCGAAGTGATTCATGATGATCTAAACTGGATGAAGCCGTGCAATTTCACTTTTCAAACCATGTGCTCGATGTCGACCTTCGCGAACTGACCCGCTGCGGCGAGAGCATCGCGGTCGAGCCGCAGGTGTTCGATCTTCTGGTCCACTTGATCGAAAATCGCGAT
>PNLC01000122.1 GCA_013822885.1 Bradyrhizobium sp. | reverse complement strand
GCGCTGCGTCCATCGCCTATTTCGGCAAGGAGCCAAAGCGCCTCACGCTGGCGGAGTCCGCACTGCTGGTGGCGCTGCCGCAATCGCCGGAACGCCGACGGCTCGATCGCCATCCGGAAGCCGCCCATGCCGCCCGCGACCGCGTGCTCGAACGCATGGTCGAGGATGGCGTGGTGTCGCAGGCGGACGCTGCGCAGGCGAGGGCGGTCGCGGTGCCGAAGCTGCGCAAGCCGATGCCGATCCTGGCGCCGCATTCCTCCGACGCAGCGATGGCGACGGTGCCAGGGACGTCCATTATCCGGCTGACGCTGGACTCCACTTTGCAGAAGGCGCTGGAGACGCTGGCGCGTGATCGCGCGATCGCGCAGGGACCGAACATTTCGGTTGCGATCATCGCGGTAGACAATGAGAGCGGCGACGTGCTGGCGCGCGTGGGCTCGTCGGACTATTTCGACGAGCGCCGCGCCGGCCAGGTCGACATGACGCGCGCGGTGCGCTCTCCTGGATCGACATTGAAGCCTTTCATCTACGGCCTCGCCTTCGAGGACGGCATTGTGCACCCGGAGAGCCTGATCGACGATCGACCGATCCGGTTCGGCTCCTATGCGCCGGAAAATTTCGACATGACATTCCAGGGCACGGTGCCGGTGCGCAAGGCGCTGCAGCTCTCCCTGAACGTGCCGGCGATTGCGCTGCTCGATCGCGTCGGCTCCAGCCGGCTGTCGTCTCGGCTGAAACAGGCAGGCGGCAATCTGGTGCTGCCGAAGGACGAAGCGCCGGGGCTTGCGATGGGCCTGGGAGGCGTCGGCGTCACCTTGCAGGATCTGGCGCAACTCTACGCGGGATTGGCGCGGCTCGGAGCGACGCGGCCGCTGCGCGAGATCATGCTCGCGAACGACGACCGCGAGCCGCTGCGGCTGATGGATCAGGCGGCGGCCTGGCAGGTCGGCAACGTGCTGCTCGGGACGCCGCCGCCCGAGAACGGCGTGCACAACAGGATCGCCTTCAAGACCGGCACCAGTTACGGCTATCGCGACGCTTGGTCGGTCGGCTTCGACGGCCGCATCACCATCGGCGTGTGGGTCGGGCGCCCGGACGGCGCGCCGGTGCCGGGCCTCGTTGGCCGCACCGCCGCTGCACCGATCCTGTTCGACGCCTTCGCCCGCACGGGCAAGATCCCGGCTGCGCTGCCGAAGGCGCCGAAGGGGGCGCTGGTCGCCAGCAACGCCAGGCTGCCGCTGCCGCTGCGGCGATTTCGTCCCGCTGGCGAGTTGATCAGGACCGGCAGCGATCAGATGCCGCGCATCCAGTTTCCGCTGAACGGTTCGCGGATCGACGTTGACCGTTCGGCTGGCGGGCAGGCCGTGCCGATGCCGGTCAAGGTGGCCGGCGGCGTGCTGCCGCTGACGATCATGCTGAACGGCACCTCGGTCGGGGAGATTGACAGCCGCCGGCAACGGCTGGTCGAGCCGCCCGGGCCGGGTTTTGCCCGTCTGACCGTGATCGATGCGACCGGGGCGGCCGATACCGTTGTGATCCGGGTACAGTAAGGAAAAAGCTACGGGGGACAACCGGATAGGGGGAATCTGTGGTGTTGTTTGCACACCGCAGACCCTTCAATTCTAGCTGTGTCGTCAACGCCTTAGATTTTCTGTCCCACGCTTCGCCCCACGATTGCAGTTCGGTCGGGGAGGGCGCGCGATGAGCCGAGCCGATAACCGCGCCTTCAAGTCAGACAAGCGTCGCTTCATCCGGCAGATCGCTGGCCATCCGCTGGATACAGCACTGATCGAGGTCGGCACGTCGCTCGTGGGGCACCGTCATGCGCGCGTGTTCGCTGATGCTACTGGCGACGCCTGCCGCAGCGCTTCCGGCATGAAGTGTATGGCCTGCGCGCAGACCTTCACCAACATGCGACCGATGGCGGCGGTGTTGCTGGCGTGTTCGAGCGTCAGGCCGAGCTTTGCATCGTCGAGCGGCATCTGTCTCGCGTGCTGGCGACCTGACGACCTTTCCGAGATCGAGATTGCGGCGACGCGCGTGTTGCGGAAGGTCATTCCGAACGGAGAGTTCGAGCCGCTGCCGGTGCACGACACTTCCTGATCACCACAAACGAAATCGCCGCGCCCGGGGTCAAACGGGAGCGGCGATCCGAAAACCTACCAGCGATCATCCGGGCGGACGGAAAGCTGGAAACCAACAAAGCAGGAGCAAGGCCGATGAAACCTGACACCACACCGACGACGCTGGAGGGCGTCACCGACACACACTCAAGACGCCATAGGAGGGCGTCACAGAATGCAAAGCCAAGGTATACATCACGACGCCGGGCCGCAACCCAATCGACGCTCCGCATCGCCTCCACGCACAGCATCGCCTCGACGGCAAAAGCAAGCCCGGCGGCTTGAGCAGATCGCATTCCGGCGACATGGTCGCCTTTCCAGTGACGATGGGCTGTATCCTGCCCTGATCGCCCGACTGCTGTCCGGTCGCGGTCACCTGTCCGACGCCTACATCG
The DNA here is from genome assembly GCA_013822885.1 of Bradyrhizobium sp. Classification (GTDB taxonomy): domain Bacteria; phylum Pseudomonadota; class Alphaproteobacteria; order Rhizobiales; family Xanthobacteraceae; genus Bradyrhizobium. Next base: position 7,247 of record PNLC01000122.1, on the reverse strand, counting down.
GCAGAGCTATCAACCTCACCAGCGCCGAGCGCGAGAGCATCGGGGCATGGGAGATTTGGCCGGTTGATGCCGGTGAGACGCCGCGCGAGCGCAAGCTGCGCAGAGACCGCGAGCGACAAGCCCGATGCAGAGCCAAGAAGCCTGCCGCTATTCCGGCCAGCACGCGCAGGAGCCGATGCGAGGCCCTGCTGAGGGAAATGCTGGCGGATGGACCGAAGCCTGAGGCTGACATTCGGCGGCAAGCCATCCGGCGCGGATTGGAGGAGAAGGGCGCGACCCGGCGCAGCAAAGCTATGCGGCTGGCGAAAGAAGCCCTTGGCATCGTTTCGACCAAGGCAGGGCTCGGCGGAGGATGGGTCTGGGCGCTCCCGGAAGCGGGAAAAACTCAATGTTCATCGAAGGGGCCCTTTTCGTGTCACGCACCACCCGAAAAGCATCAAGAAGCCCAACATCCATCGAAGGGGCCCCTCCGCGTCGCGCCTAGTAGAGTTATCGCGGACACCTTTGTTCCGCCGGATGGCCCTTTGGGGGGCCACCGGCGATTGAGAGCCGAAGAAAGCAAGGAAGGGGCTGTCCGAGTGTCGGAGGTCTGTGGAAGGCCGGTGCTCACCATCCACACCTCCCGTGTTGATAGAAGGGATGCGCGCGAGGGCGTCGCGATGACGCAATCTCCGACCCTCCAGCGACGACATGCCGGTCTCGTCGACGCGGTGCGGCTTGGACTTCTACCGGCGAGTGTTCTGGAAGGGAGGGCCGCGTGATGGACCGCAAGGAATTGAACGCCGTCGCCCTTGCCGTTCGCACCTGTCCGCCGAACCTGATGACGACGCTGGCGGTGCTGGTCGACCACGCCGACCATCGCGGCCAATGTCGCCTCTCGCATGTGGACATCGCCAGACTGAGCCGCCAAGGCGAGCGCACCGTTTGCGACAAGCTCCGGAAGCTGGAGGCGCTGGACATCATCGCGACCACGCACCAGCATGATCGGCGCGGGCAGGCTCCGAACCTGACGACGCTGATCCGGGGCAAGCGATGATGCTGCGGAAGTCCGTGCTAAAGTCCATCGTGGCACGCATGGGGATGACGATGGCGAGATTGACGTTCACTGAAACGCTGGTGTTGCACGCGATCCGGGGCCGCAGCGTCAATGGCGTTGCAGTCGCGACCGATCGATTGATCGCGGTGGAATGCGCGCTATCACCCGGAACCGTGCGGGCCGTGCGACGGGATTTGCAGGCGGCAGACCTGCTCGACGCGCGCATGGTGACCCGGGGGCGCGTCGAGGCGGATGACGAGTATGAGATCGTCATTCGCGCGCCAGAACCGGCGGCAGCGTCATGACGAGGCGCGCAATAACCGTGTCACGCATGCGCGCACCTGTTAGCGCGACTTCCGCCGCAACCAGCCTGCCGGTCGAGCGAGAGCTAACCGAAAAGGAGATGATGGACCTGCGCTTGCGGGTAGCGGAGCGGGTGAAGCAACATTTGCGGCGCGTGGCCCGCAATGTACCCGACCCGATCAATGCGGCTGCGCTGGCAACGGTCCTGACCGAAGTCGCAGCGGACATTCCTGAGCCGCTGCGAGCAGAGACGTTCAGGTGGGTTCGGGCTTGGCTCGATGCGGCGGAGGGTCGAAATCGATGAAGCCGCTGGATCACAAGGCGCTGATCGACAAGATGCTCGACAATCGGGGCCGACGATGTCCGGCGACGGTCTATGTGCAGGTTCAGGTCGAGCGGTTGTACCGGCTCGCGGCTCGAAGCTTCTATCCGGACCTTCCGGCGGCGGCGCAGGCGGATCGGCTGGCGAAAGACACGCTGCGGTATTCGACCGGCACATTCCGGAGATCGCATGGCCCGACTTGTGAGGCGAAACATCTGGGCACCGTGATCGAGATCATTCATCTGATCTTGCGCCTTCGAGACCGATGCCATCGCGCTCGAACCATCCGGCGCTGGTTGTGAAAGCAAAATCAAGACAATCTTGAATTTGAAATTATTCATGGCCAGAGAAGCGGGCGATGGTGGCGATCATCAACCACCGGAGCCGCCGACCATGATCTTTGACATCCACGACCCCGCCGACCTGTTGCCGCCGCAGGGGAAGCAGCACTATCTGCAACTGCGCGGCGCTGCCGACGACGCGTCCGCAATCACACATGGCCTTGCTTCGAGGTTGATCGAGGAAAACCAGCGGCGGCAGACGGTCTCGCTGCGGCTGGCGCAGATACGCGCGCAACGCGTGGGTGACGATCATCCGGAGATGGTGGCGATGACCCGCGCCCTCGCGGACGCCGTCGCTGAAATCGAGCGGATCAATGCGCGCGTGGCACAACACAACCTCACAGCCGCGCCGCGCTCCACGCTGCTGCGCAATATCGACGCATGGCTGCGGACCATGGCAGCGAACCACGACTTCGAGGACATGGAGCCCGAGCCGGTGAAGCTGTTGCGGGGTGAGCAAATCCCTACGGGGCTGGATCGGCACCGCAGGCGCTTGCGTGAGTTGGACAGTGACAGAGCGCGAGTTGAGGCCAGCCCCTATCCATCCAGCCATGCGAAAATGATTGCTGCGAACTACATCGATCAACTGGCCGAAGCCGCGACGCCCGTCGTCTCGTCACTGATCGAGCATGGCGGGCCGCTGGTGGTCGACGGCGCGGTGGTCGAGCCGCCGATTGTGTTTTCGGAGACGAAGCTGGTTGAGATGAAGGTCGCGACCTCGGCAGGTGAAGGCGTCTCAACAGGATATCAGGTCGACCCCGTTGGCCTGATGGCGTTCCTGTTTAGAGATCAGATGCTGGCGCGCATAAATGAACTCGTTGACTTGGAGAGCGACGACAAGGTCGCATTGAGCCGGGAGCAAAGGGCCGAACAGTTGGCGACCATTGCCAGTGATCGGCAGGCCGTCGAGATCGACGAGGGCCGCCTGCTACGGGCCGGGTTCGGCACCACCGAGCCCCGCGCGGACATGAGCCCCAGCGCCTTCCTGCTTGTGAAGGCCGTGCCCAAGGCGGCGCGGCGATCCAGTCGCGACCATGCCGACGCTGTTGCAGATGCCCGTCGTGCGCGAGAGGCGGCTGAGAGCAGGCCGACCATGCCGGGCACGCCCTCGTGATCCAACTCTCGCAGACCATTCAGCCGGTCTGCTGCGAGGCGGGGCCATGCGGACTTGTGCCCCTTGTCCGGTGCATGGCCCCGCCACCATGTCTACACAACTAAAACGCTTGGTGCTCAATCTCGCCGCGAGTTACGCTTCGCTCATGGCTCGCGTGCAAAACCCAATCCTTTTTTCCAGCTATTTTGGCGTGCGGCCAGAGGCACTGGCGGAGGCTGGCTTGGTCGATCCGTTTCTTGATGTCGATGTTCCTTTGTTCATCGATCCGGTGCTTCTGGAAAAATCTGGCAATTCGACGATTGCCAACTCGGCCTCAGCCCGATTTCGGAAACACTTTGAGGCTTTGATCCGCTTGCTCACCATCTCCAAGGCAGAAGGCGACGTCGCATGGAAGGCGGCAAGACGCCAACTCAACCTAGATGAACCGCCCGAAAATGGACTGGGCTACGGTGGAAGCGGCAGGTCCGGAAATTCTCGCCCCGAGGACATCCGCGAAATGATCCTCCGCACAGCGAAGGAGATCATCACGCTTGGGGCCCGGAGATGATTTCACTCATGGGTTTCTTTGAGGAAGACGTAGGTCCTGACACCATCAGCGACGTGACAACTACCGTGATCATTGATGATCTGGCATCGATTACTGAGGCGTTTGGTCACGCGCACGGCGTTCCGCTCTTCCCTTTCGACATCTGCGCAAGCCACAAGCTGCCGAAATACGCTACGCCGGGGCAACGGGAGTTCCCCATAGTTCTCGTACCCATTGATATTGTCCGCGATCTTCCTATCGCCAACGATTGGTCCGACATCGAGCGCGCAGCCTTGGAGAACGCGCGCATCCGTGATCGTGTCAACTCGTTTCTCAGTCAAATTGCCAGACCCACGGTCGTTGACAGGAAACAGGCGCTACGGGACGCAGCTCTCGCCTCGGTGGACGATTTCGATTTCTTTCTGGCTGCTGTGAAAGCAAATGTCACAAACTACGATCCGAATTTGGACGCGCTCGGCTACTATCGTTTGAAGGAAATCATCGCCAAGGGATTTCCCGGTCTCAAGCAAGCGGCGACGTACAATCTAAAGCTTGGGCCAAGCGAGATCGTGCGAGTGGTCAGTGAAACGATAGCTTTCTTTAAACGGCACGTGGAGGCTGGCAACTTATGGGAGGAACTGTGGGCGGGCGGGAAGCCAAAGAAAGAGCGCGCGTCACAACTGATCTATTACGCGATTGCGGACGCTTTCTGCAAAGCCAATGACGTGGATATATCCCCAGAGGCCAACATGGGTGGCGGCCCGATCGATTTCAAATTTTCGAGCGGGTATGAGGCACGTGTCCTCGTTGAAATGAAACGATCAGGCGGGACGGTGGTCCACGGCTACGAGAAGCAATTGGAGTTTTACAAAGCCGCCTCTCAAACCGACTTTGCTCTATTTGTCGTCATGGATTATGGCGACCTGGGCAAAAAACTAATTGAGATCACGCGTATTCGCGAAGAGCGGCTTAGTCGAGGAGAGCGTGCGTCGGAGATTATCGTAATCGATGCCAAGCCAAAGGCGTCGTCCAGCAAAAGACAATGATCGCACGAAGGGAACATCACCGTGAGACCTGCTTCTCAGTAGAACTGCGGACCTCGCGCGGAATGTTCTCGGTAGAACTGCGGACGATCCAGCCTCAAGGTTTCAAGCGTGGCGTCAGGACGCAGAAGCGCAGGCGGCGGCAACCGATTGTTCTCGACGCCGTCGAACCAAGCCAGCCGATCACGTTGCCGACAGCGGTGCGTCTCTTGTTCCCGGACGGCAGCATGACGGTATCCGGGCTTCGCAACGAGATCGCGAAGGGCAACCTGCGAGCCTCGAAAATGTCGGGGCAAATCTACGTCACCAAGAACGACATCGAGAGGATGATCGAGCTATGCACAATCGGGGCGGGCGACAAAGCAAAGGAGCGAGGCTTCACCTCCGGGAAGTCAAGCGACCCGGTGAGCGACGACGCTGGGTCATCCTCGATATCTCACCAACCGGAAGGCGGATCGAGCGCAGCACTGGAGCATTTGAAGGCGATCTTGCAGCCGCTGAAAAGGCGCACCGGCAGTACCTCGCGGAGAAGCACGAACCGAGTTTCGGCAACGGTCATCCCGATAAGGTCCTGATCGTTGATGTGCTGACGCATTACGCGAAGGGCAAGACGAAGGCCATCAACGGGGCGAACGTGGCGACCGCGAGAGCGCGGGACAAGCTGGCAAGGTCGCTGCTGCTCCTCGGAGAGTTCTTCGACGGCAAGGTGGTAGGCGACATCACCGAGGAGCAATGCCGGGACTACGTCGAGCATCGGATTGGCAAGGGCGATGTGCGGTTCACCAAGAACCCGGAGCGGCGCAAGAGCGGGCTCAAGGCGACGACAGCGCGGAACGAACTGATCATCCTGAAAGCGGCGCAGAACTATTGCGTCGCCAACCGGAAGCTGACGCACGCCGTCAAGGTGTGGATGCCGCCGCCTTCCGCCGGGCGACCGCGCATGTTGACGCATGAGGAGGCGATGCGCCTGCTCTGGGGCTCGCTGGGTTGGGATCAGCACGGGCGGCGCTATCCGAAGCGGATCAACTATCACCTTGCCCGCTTCATCCTGATCGGTTTGCTCACCGGCACCCGCAGCGACCGCATTCGCCGCCTGCAATGGATCGAGAGCGTCGGTGACGGCTGGGTTGATCTGGACAAGGGGCTGCTGCACCGGATGGCTTCCGGCGAGACGGAGACGAAGAAGAAGGCCCCGAGCGTGCCATTGAGCGACCGGCTTATGCGCTACTTGCCCCGCTGGCGGCGCATGACGAACCGCTATGTGATCGAGTGCTACGGCAGGCCGATCACCGACAGCCTTATGACGGCCTTCGAGGGTGCTTCCGAACTGGCGGGCCTCTATCTGCCCCCGGGCGATCCGAACCGCGTCACGCCGCACACCTTGCGCCATACCTGCGTATCGTGGCTGCTGGAGGAGGGGCGGACCCTGTTCCAAGTCGGGAAGTATGTCGGCATGTCGGCGCAGACGATTGAGCGGGTCTATGGCCACGTCCGAAACGAGGTCCAGCGGGACACCGCGAACAGCATCGGCGGGGGGAACAGAAGGTGGACTGCCCCACGCTTGCCCCACGAAACGGCAAGGAAAGCCGTGAACGGATAGGGACTGCGAACGATGAAAACCTCGAAAAATCAATGTGGAGAGCCGCGACAAGGCCTGTTGTTTGCGGTGCGGTTTCATCGTAAGCGAACAACATGGTTGAAACCCTGCAACCGCCTCGCTTTGGCGCAGGCCAACAGTCTGTAAAACCTGCGCATTCCAGCCGCCGGCTGGCCGCAGCGTTTGACTTTGCGACCGCCAGCCATGCCCGCACCATCGTGTTCCTGGTGCTGTGCGGCCTCGTGATGTTCCTGCCTGGGTTCTTCAACATCCCGGCCATCGACCGCGACGAGGCGCGGTTTGCCCAGGCGACCAAGCAGATGGTCGAAAGCGGCGATTTCGTCGACATCCGCTTTCAGGATGACGTCCGCTACAAGAAGCCGGTCGGCATCTACTGGATGCAGGCCGCCGTCGTAGAAACCGCGTCGGCGCTCGGCCTGCCGGGCGCCGAACTTCGTATCTGGCTGTACCGGATTCCCTCCCTGATCGGGGCCATCGGCGCGGTCCTTTTGACCTATTGGGCGGCGCTCGCGTTTGTGACCCGCCGCGGGGCGGCGCTTGCCGCGCTGATGATGTGCAGTTCGGTCCTGCTCGGGGTCGAAGCACGGCTGGCAAAAACCGACGCGATGCTGCTTTTGACCGTCGTCGCGGCGATGGGGGCGATGGCCCGGGTCTACCTGTCCTGGCAGCGCGGCGAGGATCCGGAGCGCCCACCCTGGAGCGCGCCGGCGATCTTCTGGACCGCGCTGGCCGGCGGCATCCTGCTCAAGGGGCCGCTCATCCTGCTGTTCGTCGGCTTGACCATCCTTGCGCTCGCGATCCTCGACCGTTCGGTGGGATGGTTGTGGCGGCTGCGCCCGGTCTGGGGCCTGATGTGGACGCTGGTGCTGGTGCTGCCGTGGTTCGTCGCGATCTTCTGGCGTGCGGGCGAGGCGTTCTTTTCCAATTCGCTCGGCGGCGACATG
>PNLC01000121.1 GCA_013822885.1 Bradyrhizobium sp. | reverse complement strand
CGGCGTCGGTCAGTTCGGCTCCGGCTGGTGCTGGCTGTCGGTCAAGAACGGCAAGCTGGAAATCTCCAAGACCGCGAACGGCGAGAGCCCGCTGGTTTACGGCGCGACGCCGATTCTCGGCTGCGACGTCTGGGAGCATTCGTACTACATCGATTACCGCAACCGCCGCCCGGACTATCTGAAGGCGTTCTGCGATCACCTCGTCAACTGGGATTATGTCGACGAGCTGTTCGGCAAGGTTTGAGTTCATGCACCGTCATTCCGGGGCGATGCGAAAGCATCGAACCCGGAATCTCGAGATTCCGGGTTCGTCGCTTCGCGCCGCCCCGGAATGACCCGGACACAATGGGGCGGTAGCTGCGGCTGCCGCCTTTTTCGTTGGCACTTATGTGTTCCGATCCTTGCGGCGATCACCGCCTTGCGGCACAAGCGGTTTGCCGGTGACTTTGCGGATCTGGGAATACTGCGATGAGCTATCTCTTGGTGTTTTTCGGTGGCGGCCTCGGCGCGACGCTGCGCCATCTCATCAACGTCAGCTGCGCCCGCTGCCTCGGCACGGCATTTCCCTGGGGCACCTTCATCATCAATATCACGGGCTCCACCGTGATGGGACTGATCGCGGGCTATCTCGCCTTCAAGGGCGAGGCGTCGCAGCCCTGGCGGCTGTTTTTGATGACCGGCATCCTCGGCGGCTACACCACGTTTTCAGCCTACTCGCTCGATGCGGCGCTGCTCTACGAGCGGGGCGAACTGGGGCTCGCCGCACTCTACGTGATCGGCTCGGTCGTGCTCTCGATTGCCGGACTGTTCGGCGGGCTCGCGCTGGTGCGCCACTTCTCCTGAGTCTCGTCATGCGGTTTGTTATCGATCTCGGCGACGCATGGTACGCCAGCATCGGGGGAGGTGGTGATCGGTCCAGAAATCTGCCTCTATTGGAGCTATCGTGGCGCTGGATACGCGCTTGCGGACCTGTTGCCCGACCGAAAGTCTTTTGCGTAGAGGAATGACGACATGAGTGCCCTGGTGATCACTGGCGGCCGGGTGGTGGATCCGGCGAGCGGGATGGATGCGATTGGCGATGTGGCGGTGCTGGATGGCAAGATCTCCGCTGTCGGCACCGGGCTCGGCGGCGCCGAGCGGGTGATCGACGCGACCGGCCTTGTGGTAGCTCCCGGCTTCATCGACCTGCATTCGCACGGTCAGTCGATCCCGGCCGACCGCATGCAGGCATTCGACGGGGTGACGACGACGCTCGACCTCGAGGCTGGCGTGTTGCCGGTTGCATCCTGGTATCGGCGCCAGGCCGACAAGGGTCGCGTGCTGAACTACGGTGCCGCTGCCAACTGGGCTTTTGCGCGCATCGGCGCGATGACCGGCTCCAACACGGAGAGCTCGCTGGAGGCGTTCGGTAATGCCATGCGCGATCGCCGCTGGATCGACAATGTAGCTAGCGATGGGGAAGTGGCCGGCATCCTCGACCGCCTTGCCAACGGGCTGAACGAGGGTGGCATCGGCATCGGCATCCTCAACGCCTATGCCCCGGGCGCCGGCGTCCAGGAACTGACCGCGGTGTGCCAGCTGGCGGCGACGCATGACGTCGCGACCTTCACCCACGTCGCCTACATGTCGCGCATCGACCCGGAAAGCGCCGCCGAGGCCTATATCCGCCTGATCGGGTATGCCGGCGCCACCGGCGCGCACATGCACATTTGCCACTTCAACTCCTCCAGCAAGACGGACGTGGAGCGTTGCGCCGCGCTGATTGCGAAAGCGCAGGCGCAGGGCCTGCCGATCACGGTGGAGGCCTACCCGTACGGCACCGGTTCGACGGTGCTGGCGGCGGCCTTCTTCAGCGATCCCGAGTTCGAGGCGCGCAATGGCCTCGGCTACGATTCGGTGCAGCGGGTAACCGACGGGCGTCGCTTCCGCGACCGCAAGGAGCTGCTGGCGGCGCAGGCCGAGGAGCCCTCGACGCTGGTGCTGTGGCATATCCTGGATACCGAGAACAATCCGCACCATCGCGACCTGCTCGATATATCTGTGCTGTATCCCGGCGGCGCGATCGCCTCCGACGCGATGCCGTGGACGCTATCCGACGGCAGCGTCTACACCGGCGACGCCTGGCCGCTGCCCGATGACGCCACCTCGCATCCGCGCTCGGCCGGCTGCTTCACCCGCTTCATCCGCGAGTGGGTGCGCGAACGCCGGACCGTGTCGCTGCTGGAGGGCGTACGCAAATGCGCGCTGATCCCGGCGGAGATTCTTGCACACAGCACGCCCGCGATGCGTGCCAAGGGAAGGCTGCAGGCGGGCGCTGATGCCGATATCGTCGTGTTCGATTTCGAGGCGCTGACCGACCGGGCGACGTTCTCGGCGATGAACCGCCCGTCGGAGGGCGTGCGGCATCTCGTGGTCAGCGGCGAGCCGCTGATATCAGGCGGCGTGCTTGACGTGGCGGCGCGGCCCGGCCGGCCGGTGCGCCGGCCCGTCGCGCAAGCTTGATTGACGGGGCCTGATCGTGCCGGTCCCGATCCTGCTGGTGACCGGCTTCCTCGGCGCGGGCAAGACCACGGTCGTGAACCATCTGCTGGCGCACGCCGAGGGGCGGCGGATCGCCGCCGTGGTCAATGATTTCGGCGCGATCAATATCGATGCGGAACTGATCGCGGGCGCCAGCGACGGTGTGGTCAGCCTCAGCAACGGCTGCATCTGCTGCTCGCTCGAAGGCGATCTCCTGCGCACGCTCGCGACGCTTTTGCGGCGCGATCCGCGCCCCGAATTCATCGTGATCGAAACCAGCGGGGTAGCCGATCCCTCCGACATCGTCCGCAACCTGATGGACCCGGTGCTCTGGCGCGAGGCGCCGCTGGAGACGGTGCTGTGCGTGGTCGACGCGACGCTACCTGCAGAAAGGTTCGATGACGCGCTGCTGCGCGCCCAGTTGCGGATGGCCGACGTGGTGGCGCTGAGCAAGCTGGACCTGGTGGACGCGGCGGGTCGTGCGGAGATGCACGATGTCATCCGCGCGCTGCGTCCGGCAGCAGTCGTCGTCGATGCGACGCAAGGCGAAGTCCCCGCCGCGCTGCTGTTTCCCGCGGATGTCGAACGCGCACCGGCGCCGCGCGAGCCGGGACCCCGACGGCCGGCGGAAGACCGTTTCGAGACGCTGAGCTGGACGTCGGAACGCCCGGTGTCGCTGCCGCGGCTGCAGCAGGCGATCGGCCGGCTGATGCCGAAGCTCGCGCGCGCAAAGGGTTTGTTCGAGACCGTGGAGCAGCCGGGACGGCTGACGGTGTTTCAACTCGCCGGCGGACGCGCGACGCTGGCAGCGGGCGAAGCGCCGGCGCCCAGCGTGCCGTGCGCACGGATCGTCTTCATTGCCGAAATTGGCGTGCTCTCGAGCGCCGAGATCGAAAGCGTCATGGCAGCGTGCGTCGAAGCCGGGTGAGGCGATGCTTACGCCCCCGTCACGCGCCAGATGACATCGCCGACATCGTCCGCCACCAGCAGCGAACCATCCGGGCCGAGCGCGACGCCGACCGGTCGTCCGTACGACACCTTCTCATCCGGTGCGAGGAAGCCGGTCAGGATGTCGCGCGCCGGGCCGGACGGGCGGCCGTTTTCGAAGGGCACGAAGACCACTGCATAGCCGCTCAGCGTGCTGCGATTCCAGGAGCCGTGCTGGCCGATCACCATGCCGTCAGGAAAACCAGGCAGGGTGCCGGCCGGCATCCAGCACAGCCCGAGTGAGGCGGTGTGGCCGCCGAGCGCGTAATCCGGCGTAATCGCTTTCGCGACCATCGCCGGATCCTGCGGCACGCGATCGTCCACCGTCTGCCCCCAGTAGCAATAGGGCCAGCCGTAGAAACCGCCGTCGCGCACGGAGGTCAGATAATCCGGCGGCACCTCGTCGCCGAGGCCATCGCGCTCGTTGACGACGGTCCAGAGCACGGAGGTCTTTGGCTCCCACGCGAGGCCGACGGCGTTACGAAGCCCGCTGGCGAAGATGCGGCTGGTGCCGCCGGCCAGATCGAGCTCGTAGATCGCGGCGCGGCCTACCTCCACCTCCATCCCGTTCTCGGCGATGTTGCTGAGCGAACCGACGCCGGCATAGAGCTTCCTGCCATCCGTGCTCGGCAGCAGGCTGCGCGTCCAGTGCCCGGAGGGCTTGAACGTGACGAGTGTACGCCCCGCAGCGGTGATGCTGTCCGCACCTTGCACATAGGGGAAAGCGACCACGCCATCGGTGTTGCCGACATAGAAGATGTTGCCCACCAGCGCCATGCCGAACGGTTGGCTCAGTCCTTCCATGAAAATCCCGCGTTTTTCGGCGACGCCGTCGCCATCCCTGTCGCGCAACAGCGTGATGCGGTTGGCGCTGACGCCGAGCGCCCGGGCGCGCCGCATGGTGGCCTGCATCGCGTAGTGAAACACGCTTCGCGGCGGGCCCGCGATCTGGTTGGATTCGGCGATCAGCACATCGCCATTGGGCAGAACGTTGATCCAGCGTGGATGCTCCAGGCCGGTCGCAAACGCGTTGACCTTGAGCCCGGGCGCCGCCGTCGGCTTCTGCCCCTCGCTCCATCCCTGCGCGGTCGGCATCTTGAGCGTCGGGATCGCGCCTTGCGGCTTCGCTGCCGGAATAGCCGGCGCGCTGCCCCAGGCCGGCTTCTGCGCGGCATCCTGCATCCGGCGCCACATCAGCGCGCCACCGCCGATCAGCGCGACAATCCGCGCAAAAATGCCCGAGAAGTTCATGAAGCTCTCCTGTTGATCGCGCGCATGCCGTCCGACGTCTTATGGGTTTTGGACCGCTCCGTCGACCAGCCAGCAGAGATAGCCGATGTATCGGCGGCGCAGGACCGCCCCCTCAATTTTGCCGCCGAAATCGCTTCCGGCTATAGTCCAGCGAATTCACCCCACCGCGAGGTCACGTGACTGCTCCCAATCCCGCCGCAGGCAAACCGGTCGAACCCACTTCTCTCGTCAACGTACCACGCTTGGTAACGGCGTATTTCGCCGGCAAGCCCGATCCGGCCGATCCCGCCCAGCGCGTCGCGTTCGGAACATCGGGTCACCGCGGCTCGTCGCTGAAGAACTCGTTCAACGAAAACCATATCCTGGCGACGACGCAGGCGATCTGCGATTATCGCCGCGAAACCGGACTGACGGGGCCACTGTTCGTCGGCATCGATACGCATGCGCTGGCCGAGCCGGCGCTGGCGAGCGCGGTAGAGGTATTTGCCGCCAACGGTGTCGATATCATGATCGATGCGGGCGGCGGCTACACGCCGACCCCCGTCATCTCGCATGCGATCCTGAGCTACAACAAGGGCCGGACCAGCGGGCTCGCCGATGGCGTCGTCATCACGCCGTCGCACAATCCGCCTGAGGATGGCGGCTACAAATACAATCCCCCGCACGGCGGCCCGGCCGATACTGACGTGACCGGCAAGGTCGAAAAGGCGGCGAACGCCTACATGGAAGCCGCCATGAAAGGCGTTGCGCGGATGCCGTATGAGCGCGCCCGCAAGGCGCCGTCGACGCATCTGCATGACCATATCCGCCCCTACGTCTCCGATCTCGGCAATGCCGTCGATATGGCGCTGATCAAATCGTCGGGCGTGAAAATCGGAATCGATCCGCTGGGCGGCGCCGCCGTTCATTACTGGCAGCCGCTGATCGAGCATTATGGAATCAATGCGACGATCGTGAACGATGCCGTCGATCCGACCTTCCGTTTCATGACCGCGGACTGGGACGGAAAGATCCGGATGGATTGTTCGTCGCCCTATGCGATGGCGAGCCTGATTGCGATGCGCGACAAATTCGACGTCGCCTTCGCCAACGACACCGATGCCGACCGGCACGGCATTGTCACCCGCACTGGCGGCCTGATGAACCCGAATCATTTTCTTGCCGCTGCGATCGCCTACCTGTTCGAGCACCGGCCGCAATGGGGCGGCGACGCGGCGATTGGCAAGACCATCGTATCCAGTTCGATCATCGATCGTGTCGCCAGGAAGCTGAACCGCAAGCTGGTCGAAACCCCGGTCGGCTTCAAATGGTTCGTCGACGGTCTCGGTACCGGTGCGTTTGGCTTTGCCGGGGAGGAGAGCGCCGGCGCGTCGTTCCTCAAGCGCGACGGTACGGTGTGGACGACCGACAAGGACGGCATCGTGATGGGGCTGCTCGCGGCCGAAATCCTCGGCCGAACCGGCCGCGATCCGAGCCAGTCGTTCGCCGCTCTGACGGCCGAACTCGGTGTACCCTACTACGAGCGGATCGACGTACCGGCGACGCCGAAACAGAAGAATGCCCTGAAGGCGCTCGGGCCAGACCAACTCGACCTGCGCCAACTCGCCGGCGAACCGGTCAGCGCGATCCGAACCCGCGCGCCGGGCAACGATCAACCCTTCGGCGGCATCAAGGTCGAAACCGAGGCGGGCTGGTTCGCCGCGCGGCCCTCGGGCACCGAAGACGTCTACAAGATCTACGCCGAGAGTTTCCGCGGCCAGGATCACCTCAAGACCATTCAACAGGACGCCCAACGCGAAATCGCCAAGGTGTTTTGATCGGCGACCGAGGCGGGCTGCAAACAGGCGCCGCTGGAACGGTGCCTGGATACCGAATTAGAGAGGTGGTCGGATCTGGAGAATATTCACTCGGGATCACGCTGAAATCACGAAGGCTTCCGCACTCTTGAAGCCGGTGTTAGCTGCCAAAGAACCTAGCGGAATCGGCAGCTATCGCGTGGGACCCGGGGGAATAAATGACGGCGGAATCGGTAGTATACTATTTGAATCGCGTACCTGAGAGCGATCCGAACGACCAAACCGAGTGGCTGGTAACGGCGTTGGCGCGCTATAGCGGAGCGGAACTGCGTGAGCTGCTTTATGTGGCGGAGGAGCCCGGGTTCTTCGAATTAATGCGCGGATTATTTGCACTTTCGGATGAAAACCGTGCTGTGCTGCAGCATTTCCTGGAAACCGGCCACGCGCCGTCCATGAAGGCGGCCATCGATCAGAAGGGCCGGCTGACTGTCGACCACGTCGACGTTGAGGAGCGGGTAAAGCTCCTTCCCGGGATCGCAAATTAGAACCCGCAACGCCCTCAGGTTGTGTTAAGCTTCTCCCAACTTGAAAAAGTTGGGAGAGTGACACAATGGCGATCAGGAAGTCTGGCCCGCTCGATGCGATGGTGGGGGCCAAGATCCGCATGTTTCGGATCAACCGCGGCATGAGCCAAACCGTGCTCGCCGAACGGATCGGCGTAACCTTTCAGCAGGTGCAGAAATACGAGAAAGGCGCGAACCGGGTTGGCGCCAGCCGGCTGTCGCAGATCGCTTCCGTCCTCGGCATTTCCGTCGGCGACCTGTTCGAATCCTCCGGGGATGGAGTTTCCGGCTTGAATTCCCCGATCCATCTGCTCGCCGAGCCGGGCGCGCTGCGCGTTCTTAAGGCCTATGTACGAACGACCAGCCCGCGCGTGCGCCTGTCAATTGCAAAGCTGGTTGAAAGCATCGCCGATCGCGAAATGGAGGACAAGGCCTCCACAGCAAGGGCGGAGGCCGTCAGCCGGGGTTTCCGCGCGCAGGGATAATTCCAGCCCGCAAGCGCGCGGGTCACTTCTGTTCACTCGGGCTTTTCATCAGCCGGCGGCGCGGATGGCGACGCGCTCTCTCGGCATGCTGCCGGGAATGAATTCGCCGATCCAGTCGCGGCGCGCCGCTTCGATATGCCATGACATCGCCTCGGCCGAGGACGGTGCCGGATCGGGAATGTCCTTGCGGATTTCCTTGCCGTTCTGCCAGCCGCAGCTATGCGAGTAGCGCGCCTTGCAGACGAGGTGGATGTCGTCGTGATCCTGCAACAGCACATAACCATCGGCGGGGAAGAACGTGCCGGCAAGCTCGATGCCGCCAGGCAACTGGCGCACCAGCAGGAACGTGCTGGTGGATTGGGTAGCCGATTCGGCAACCAGCACGCCGAACAGGCTGTGTATGGGAGTGATCGCCTGCGGCGCGGCAAGTGCGAGGGGCTCGGTGATGGGACCGGCTGTCGCAATCGAAAGATACTCGCCTTCCGGTCCCCAACGGCAGGCTATCAACCATTCCCGGCTTCGGCTGCGAATCAAGGTTGGCTTCGCATAATCCGATCGGGCAATATCGGCTGCCATGGCTATGACTAAGGCTTTCGCGAGCATAAGTTCCTCCAGGCGAGGGTGGGACTGACCTCGCGTGCGACTCTGCTTGTCAGGCGTGAGGTCATCGTGAGCGGCGCTGAACACTCGGTGGAAAGATCCTTTGCGCGCGCGGCTGCGTTATTGCGCGGCGAGGAATTGAACGCTGCCGGCGATCAAGATGCTGAGAATCTATTGCAGGCGCTGGAATACTCGCCCGTACCGCCCGGATCACAGTGTGACCTGCAAAGCGCGAATCGCGCCTGCCTGCTGATGGCCGCGTCACGATTCGTGCGGATCTTCGAACTCGCCGCGCCCGACGCGCCGGGACTAATATCCTTTGGCGCGCAATTCTATCCGACCCTCGCTGATTCGTTGCATGCGGGAAGTCCGGTCGTCGGCGTTTCCGGCGTCGGCCTTTCGCTGCAGGAAGCGTTTCAGGGCTGCGTCGGCGAGGGGATCGAATATCTCTCCCAACTGCAAACGCAAAGCGACGAGTTGCTCTATCCGCGCAATGAAGACCAGGCCGGCAAACTCGGCCCGATGGCAGCGGAGCTTGTCGCCGTCTTGTCGGAGCGTCGCACACAGCCGCAGAGGGCGCTCTCCTGGTTTCGTGCCACGAAATCGACCGACGAATCCGAGGTGCTGCTGCCGGCCGACATTTGCCTGCGCCGGCCGCCGGCGCAACGCGAATTCACGCCGCCTTTTCCCTTGAGCATCGGATCTGCCGCTGGTCCGTCACGCGACGCCGCAGCCCTGCACGGCCTGCTGGAATTGATCGAGCGCGACGCGGCGGCGCTGTGGTGGCGCGGCGGCCAGTCGGGCCGGTCGATTCCACCGCAGCATGAAGCCGGCATCGCAGCCGAGCACCTGTTGCGTCAGCTCCGGCGCACCGCAGCGCTGCGGCGCCGGACCTGGTTGCTCGATATCACGACGGATATCGGCGTACCCGTTGTCGCGGCCGTCTCCTGCCGTGCCGATGGTTCCGGTTTTGCCTTCGGTCTCGCCGCGCGGCCTAGGCTGGAGGCTGCGGCGCGCGCCGCGATCATGGAGATGTGCCAAATCGAATTGGCTGACTCTGTCGTCGCCACCAAGCGCAGCGAGCGCGGGGATGCCGCACTCAATTCGCAGGATCGCATCCACCTGCGGCGCGCGATGATCAATGCCGATCATTGCATATTGCTGCAGCCGATTGCCGAGCCCGCCACTCACCTTTCGATTTTAGCAACTGAAGCGGGCGAAATATTTGGATTGATCGTAGAGCGTTTGAAAATGCTGGGCATCGAGACCTTCTGCCTCGATCTCACGCGACAACTCCTTGGCGTTCCAGTGGTCCGCGTGATCGCACCTGGTCTCCAACTCGAGCCATCCGAGATCGTCACGGCGCGGCTGCGGGACGCCATTGCGCGAACCGGGGGCGGCGCAACCTATACCGGGGGTGTCGCTTTGATGTAATGTGAACCAGAATTAGCCACCCGGTTTCCGGAATATCTTCTCATGCGGGCCAGTGCCAGCGCCATGACTGCAGACAAGGCCGCGGCGGCGCCCGAAATCGCTCCGCGTCTATTGGTGTCGCTCGTTGGACGCTTCGGCTTGAA
>PNLC01000120.1 GCA_013822885.1 Bradyrhizobium sp. | reverse complement strand
CCGCCGATCTGGCTGCTCGGCTCGAGCGACTACAGTTCGGAGCTCGCCGCCCAGGTCGGCATGGGCTTCGCGTTCGCGCATCATTTTGCGTCCTACGACGCGACCGCGGCGATGACGAACTACCGCAGCCGCTTCAAGCCGTCCGCCTGGCGCCAAACCCCGCACGGCATTCTTGCCGTCGCGGCCGTCGCCGCCGAAACCGATGCGGAAGCGGAAACGCTCGCCTCGTCGATGGATCTCAACCGGCTGCGCCGCGACCGCGGGCAATACCTGCCGCTGCCGAGCGTCGAGGAAGCGCTGGCCTATAATTATACGGACGCCGAGCGCGCCTCGGTCATGCGCAACCGCGCGCGCCTGTTCGTCGGCAGCCCGGCCACGATTCTTTCGAATCTGCAGCCGATGATCGACGCCAGCCAGCCGGATGAACTGATGATCATCACGGCGGTCTATGATCACGACGCGCGGAAGAAGTCGTATGGTTTGCTGGCTGATGCGTTCGGGCTGGCGAAGAAGGTGGCGGCGTAACAGATCTCCGTGCCCCGGACGCTGCGCAGCGCGCCGCGCTTGCGGCGTGATGCGCTGCAGAGCCGGGGTCTGGTGAATGCGGCGAGATGGGTCCCGGCTCAGCGTCGCGTCACTGCGTGCCGCGCCGCGTCCGGGACACGAGAGTCTAATCCTGCTTTTCGCTGAACGTCGCCCGGAACGGATGGCCGGGGTACACGCCGACAATGCGGAATTCGCGCGAGAAGAATTTCAGTTCCTCAAGCGCAAACGCAAGTCCCTTGTCTTCAGGGTGGCCGTCGACATCCGCATAGAACTGCGTCGCAAAGAAATTGCCGTCCACCATGTAGCTTTCCAGCTTGGTCATGTTGACGCCGTTGGTGGCAAAGCCGCCCATCGCCTTGTAGAGCGCGGCGGGCAGGTTGCGCACCCGGAAAACAAAAGTGGTGACCAGCGGCCCCGAGCCTTGCTCGGCCCACCTGGCCTCGCGCGCCAGCACCACGAAGCGGGTGGTGTTGTGGGCCTCGTCCTCGACGTCCTCGGCCAGGATATCGAGACCGTAGATCTTGGCGGCGAGGCGCGAGGCGATCGCGGCGATGGTCTTGTCGCCGCGCTCCGAGATATCGCGCGCGCTGCCGGCGGTGTCGGCCGCGACGATCGGCTTGATGCCGAGCTTGCGGATGATGCGACGGCACTGGCCGAGCGCATGGACGTGACTCTCGACCGTCTTGATGTCGCCGAGTTTGGCGCCGCGCACCGCCATCAGTTGATGGCGCACAGGCAAGAACCACTCGCCGACAATGAAGAGGCCCGAGGCCGGCAGCAGATGATGGATGTCGGCGACGCGGCCGGCGACCGAATTCTCGATCGGGATCATGCCGAGATCCGCCTCGCCTGAGGAAATCGCCGAAAGCGCGTCCTCGAAGGTCGCGCAGGGCAACGGCTCGGCGTCTGGATAGGCCTCGACGATGGCGATGTGGGAATTGGCGCCAGGCTCGCCCTGGAATGCGATCTTCAGCTTTTTGGTCATGGGGGGCCTTTTAGCAGCGGCTCAGGCTTTTGCCAGTATTCGCCGGGCGGTTTCGAGGTCGGCCGGGGTGTCGACCCCGCGGGGGACGCTGTCGACGATGGTGATGTCGATCCGCATCCCGGCCTCCAGCGCGCGCAGTTGCTCGAGCTTTTCCTGCTGCTCAAGCGGAGACGGGGGCAGCGCCACGAACCGCTCCAGCGCTGGGCGGCGGTAGGCGTAGAGGCCGATGTGGTGGTAGCGGGGGCCGTCGCCGTAGGGCGCCGAAGCCCGGGTGAAATAAAGTGCACGGAGCCGGTTCGGGCCAATCGGCGAGCCGACCGCCTTCACTACACTGGGGGCTGCATCCTCTTCCTCGGTATGGATCTGCGCGGCAAGCGTCGCGATGTCGACGGCGGGGTCGTCGAGCGGCGGCAGCGCGGCACGGATGGTGTCCGGCGTGATCGTCGGAAAATCGCCCTGCAGGTTGACCACGATCTCGGCCCGTCCGTCGGGATCGATCGTCCGCATGGCCTCGTGGATCCGGTCGGAGCCGGAGGGATGGTCGGCCCGGGTCATCACCACCTCGCCGCCGGCGGCTTTCACCGCGGCCGCGATCTCGGGCGTGTCGGTGGCGACCGCCACCCGGCCGATCCCGGCCTCCTCCGCCCGCCGCAGCACCTGGACGATCATCGGCAGGCCGCCGATGTCCAGCAGCGGTTTGCCGGGCAGGCGAGTTGCCGCCATGCGGGCAGGAATCAGCACCAGGATGCGGGTTTCGGTCATCGGCACGAGGGCTTCGACAAGGTCTTGGGCCTTTGCGAAAACAGGCCTGAAATAATGGGGATGGGCGGAAAGTCGGCGCGTTTATACGGGTTGCCAGAGCCCGGGCAAACCGATATCTCAACCCTGCTGAGGGTGCGGCGCGAAAGCTGATTCCTGACGCGCCGCCGTGGCCTTTTCCGGCCTTAAGTCGACCTTCCGGCCTGGAGCCTGATCCAACTATGGACTCCTTCGAACTCAACAAGATTCTCGGTGCCGTCCTCGGCACCTGCCTCTTTCTCCTGGTGACGAGCTTTGCCGCCCAGGCAATTTTCTCGCCGGTGAAGCCGGAAAAGCCGGGCTTCGAAATCGCCGTGAAGGAAGACGCCTCCGCTGGCGCAGCGAAGGGGCCCGCCGCTCCGGCCGAGCCGATCGAGAAGCTGCTGCAGACCGCGTCGGTGGAGAAGGGCACAGCCGCTGCCAAGAAGTGCGCTGCCTGCCACACGTTCGAAAAGGGTGGTCCCAACCGCGTTGGTCCGAACCTGTTCGGCGTCCTGAATGAACCGAAGGGCACCGGCCGCGGTGGCTTCAACTTCTCGGCTGCCCTCAAGGCCAAGGGCGGCACCTGGACCTATGAGGATCTCAACGCGTTCCTCCTCAATCCAAAGGCCTTCGTTCCCGGCACCGCGATGGGCTTCGCCGGTATCTCCAAGGACAGCGAGCGCGCCGACGTCATCGCCTATCTGCGCAGCCTCGCAGACAGCCCGGCTCCGCTGCCGACGGCGGCAAAGTAAATTTCGTCAGTCCTGCATGGACTTCGATGGCGGCCAGGCATTGCCTGGCCGTTTGCTTATGTGGCTCGCGGTGTTGTTATTGGGGCGTTTCGCCGCACGGCGCCGGTTCCTGGGCTGGCATCATGAGGAAAAAGCAACGTAATTTGTCGAATCCTTGCCTTATATTGGGTCCTCATTAGCTCGGCCTCGTTGTCTATGTAAGTTCGTGTCGGGGCGGCGGACTTCGGAAGCAACAGATACTGGCGTCAGCAACAGGAATCCTGATTTGGCAATCACCCGACGACATCTCCTCCAGGGCGGCGCCGTGGCCGCGATGGCTCCCGCTCTCGGACTGACCCCGGACCTCGGGATTGCATCGGCAAAGGCGCAGGCGACTGAGCCGGCATGGCGGCATGCGCTCTCGCTGTTCGGCGAAGTCAGGTACCCGGCCGGCTTCAAGCGCTTCGACTACGTCAATCCGGAAGCCCCGAAGGGCGGCACGGTGCGGCAGATCTCGGTCGGCACCTTCGACAATTTCAATCTCACTGTGGCGGGCGTCAAAGGCTCGCTCGCGTCCGCGGTGCAGTTCATCTACGAATCCCTGATGACGGCATCACTGGATGAGGTCTCGACCGAATACGGCGCGCTGGCCGAACTTGTCAGTCATCCCGACGATTTCTCGTTCGTCATCTACCGGCTTCGCGCCGAGGCAAAGTGGCATGACGGCAAGCCGGTGACGCCGGAGGACGTGATCTTCTCGCTGGACTCCTTCAAAAAGCATCATCCGCAATACTCGGCCTATTACCGCCACGTCGTGAAGGCGGAAAAGACCGGCGAGCGGGACATCAAGTTCACCTTCGACGCTCCGGGCAACCGCGAACTGCCGCAGATCGTGGGCCAACTCACCATCATGCCCAAGCATTGGTGGGAAGGCACCGACAGCGAGGGCCGCAAGCGCGACATCTCCGCGACCACGCTGGAGAAGCCGCTCGGCTCCGGCCCGTATCGCATCAAGGAGTTCGTGGCCGGCAGAACGGTGACGCTGGAACGGGTCAAGGAATACTGGGGCCGCGATCTCGGCTTCGCCGTCGGGCGCAACAATTTCGACGAGCTGCGCTACGAATATTTCCGCGACGGGTCGGTGGCGCTCGAAGCCTTCAAGGGCGATCAGGTCGATTGGCGAACCGAGAACAGCGCCAAGAACTGGGCGACGGCGTACGACTTCCCGGCGGTCAGCGACAAGCGCGTCGTGCTCGAGGAATTCCCGAACCGAAGCTCTGGAATCATGCAGGCGTTTGCGATGAATATCCGGCGCGAGCAGTTCAGAGATCCGCGGGTTCGTCGCGCGCTCAATTTCGCGTTCGACTTCGAGGAAATGAACAAGCAGATCTTCTTCGACCAGTACAAGCGCATCAGCAGCTATTTCGACGGCACGGAACTCGCTTCCAGCGGATTGCCTGATGGCAAGGAGCTGGAAATACTCGAAACCGTCCGGGCGGAAGTGCCGTCGGAAGTTTTTACCAAGGCGTACACCAACCCTGTCGGCGGCAATCCCGAAGCCGTACGCGAGAATCTGCGCGAGGGCATTCGGCTGATGAAAGAGGCCGGCTACGAGGTGCGCGAGCGCAAGCTGACCGACAGCAAGACCGGAAAGCCGTTCACCCTCGAATTGCTCAACGCCGATCCGAGCTTCGAGCGGGTGATGCTGTTCTTCAAGCCGTCGCTGGAGCGGCTCGGCATCACCGTCAGTGTGCGCACGATCGATCCGACGCAGTACGAGAACCGGCTTCGCAGCTGGGATTTCGACATCGTCGTGTCCTCATGGGGCCAGTCATTGTCGCCGGGCAACGAGCAGCGCGAATACTGGGGCTCGCAGGCGGCCGATATGGCGGGCTCGCGCAACATCATCGGCATCAAGAATCCGGCGATCGACAAGCTTATCGAGCGTGTCATCTTTGCCAAGGATCGAGTCGATCTCGTGGCGGCGACGAAAGCGCTCGACCGCGTGCTGCTGTGGAACAACTACGTCGTGCCGCAGTGGAATTACCCCAAGGTCCGCACCGCGCGCTGGGATCGTTTTGGCCGGCCGTCCGAATTGCCCAAATACGGTCTGTCGGGCTTCCCGGCGCTGTGGTGGTTCGACGCCGAACGGGCGGCGCGGAACGGTAGGCGGTCTTGAAGGATATCCTGCGCATGGCGCAATTCTCTCGCCGGCATGTACTCGGCCTCGGTGTCGGCGCGCTGGCGGCCGCGCGCCTTGCTCCGGCGCTTGCCGATAATGGCGGCAAGCAACTCCACGGCCTTTCGGCATTCGGCAAACTGAAATACCCCGCCGACTTTCCGAATCTCGCCTACGTCAATCCGGGCGCGCCGAAAGGCGGGATGTTTTCGCAACTCGTCGGCTCCGGCGGCTCGACCTTCAATTCGCTCAACGCCTTTATCGTCAAGGGCGACAGGGCGAACGGGATGGAGGCCACTTTCACCTCGCTGATGGCGCGGGCGTTTGACGAGCCGGACGCGGTCTATCTGCTGGCCGCTGATGAATTGACCGTCTCCCCCGACGGGCTGGTGTTCCGTTTCCGGCTGCGGCCGGGCATCACCTTCCACGACGGCAGCGAAATCACCGCATCCGATGTTGCGTTCTCGCTGACGACGCTGAAGACCAAGGGGCATCCAGCCTATTCGTCCGTGCTTCGCGATCTCACTGAGGCCACGGCCGAGGACAAGCGGACGGTCCAGTTGCGCTTTCAGCCCACGCGTGGCCTCGACGTGCCGGCGCTTGCGGCCACGATGCCGATCTTTTCCGAGAAATACTACTCGACCCGGCCGTTCGACGAGACCTCGCTCGAAGCCCCGCTCGGCTCGGGCCCCTATCGCGTCGCGCGTTTCGAACAGGGCCGCTACGTGGAGTTCGAGCGCGTCAAGAACTGGTGGGGCGAGAACCTCCCGGTCTGCCGCGGCCTGTACAATTTCGATACGCTGCGGGACGAATACTATCGCGACCGCGAGGCCGGTTTCGAGGCCTTCACCGGCCGCAATTATCTATTCCGCGAGGAGTTCACCTCGCGCGTCTGGGCGACGCGCTATGATTTCCCCGCGATCCGCGACGGCCGCGTCAAGCGCGAGGTCATTCCGGACGAGCGGCCCTCCGGCGCGCAAGGCTGGCTGATCAACACAAGGCGCGACAAGTTCAAGGACAGGCGCGTACGCGAGGCGCTGACTATCGCGTTCGACTTCGAATGGACCAACAAGAACCTGATGTACGGCTCGTACCAGCGCACACATTCGGTATTCCAGAATTCCGAGATGATGGCGCGCGGCGAGCCGTCGCCGGACGAGATCGCACTGCTGGAGCCGTTCCGCGACCGCCTGCTGCCCGAAGTGTTCGGGCCGGCATGGGTGCCGCCGGAGAGCGACGGGTCCGGGCAGGATCGCAAGCTGTTGCGTAGCGCCGGCGAACTGCTCAACGCCGCCGGCTGGTCGGTCAAGGACGGCCGCCGGTCAAACGCCAAGGGCGAACAGCTAACGGTGGAATTCCTGCTGACCGAGCGTTCATTCGAGCCGCATCACCAGACCTTCATCAAGAACCTCAAGGTGCTCGGCATCGACGCCAACATTCGCCTCGTCGATCCCGCACAGGCCGAGGAGCGGCAGAAGGACTTCGACTTCGACATCTCGATCGCGCGCTTCATCTTTCCGCAGATCCCCGGCAGTTCGCTGCGAAACTATTTCTCGAGCGAATCCGCCAGGACCAAGGGCTCCAACAATCTTGCCGGGATATCGGACTCAATCGTCGATGCGCTCGTCGACAAGGCGGTTGCCGCGCAGACGCAAGGCGCCCTCGACAATACCTGCCGCGCGCTCGACCGTGTGCTGCGTTCCGGTCGCTACTGGATTCCGCACTGGAACAAGGCTTCGCACTGGATCGCCTATTGGGACCAGTTCGGCTTTCCGCCGGCCAAGCCGCGTTATGCGCGGGGCGCGCCGGAAACCTGGTGGCTTGACCAGGCCAAGGCCGCCAAACTCGATCAGGCGAAATAGCCCATGAGCGCCTATATCGCCCGCCGCATTCTCCTGATGATCCCGACGCTGCTCGGCATCCTGTTCGTCTCCTTTGTCGTCGTGCAGTTCGCGCCCGGCGGGCCGGTCGAGCGCGTGATCGCGCAGCTTTCCGGCGCCGATACCGGTGCCGCCTCACGCGTATCCGGCTCCTCCGGCGGAGATTTTGGCGCACGGCCCCAGGTCGGTGCATCGGCGGACGCGGTCAATTCGAAGTACCGCGGCGCGCAAGGGCTCGATCCGGATTTCATCAAGAACCTCGAGAAGCAGTTCGGTTTTGACAAGCCTGCGCATGAGCGCTTTGCGCTGATGGTGTGGAATTTCGCCCGCTTCGATTTCGGCAAGAGCTACTTTCGTGACACCACCGTGATACAACTGATCAAGGAGAAGCTGCCCGTCTCGATATCGCTTGGTCTCTGGTTGACGCTGCTGACCTACCTGATCTCGATTCCGCTCGGCGTCCGCAAGGCGGTCATGGATGGTTCGCGCTTCGATACGTGGACGTCAGCGGTGATCATCATCGGCTTTGCGATCCCCGGATTCCTGTTCGCGATCCTGCTGATCATCCTGTTCGCGGGCGGCTCGTTCTTCAACGTGTTCCCGCTGCGCGGTCTGACTTCCGACGGCTGGTCGCAATTCCCCTGGTACTGGAAGATCATCGACTACTTCTGGCACCTCACGCTGCCCCTGATCGCCATGGGCCTGGGTGCCTTTGCCACCATGACGCTGCTGACCAAGAATTCGTTCCTCGATGAGATCAGGAAGCAGTATGTGATGACCGCGCGCGCCAAGGGCTGCAGCGAGGGGCAGGTCCTCTACGGCCATATCTTCCGCAACGCCATGCTGATCGTGATCGCGGGCTTTCCAGGAGCGTTCATTGGCGCATTCTTCTCCGGCTCGCTGCTGATCGAGACCATCTTCTCGCTCGACGGGCTCGGGTTGCTCGGCTTCGAGAGCGTGCTCAACCGCGACTATCCTGTCGTGTTCGGCACGCTGTTCATCTTCTCCCTTGTGGGCCTTGTGGTGGGTCTGATCTCCGACCTCGCCTATATGTGGATCGACCCGAGAATCGATTTCGAGGCGCGGGAGGTCTGATGACGATCACCGCACCCCAGCCGGTCGAGACCTCGACGCAGTCGCCGCTAGGCACGGCGGTCCCGGTCACGCGCCATCCGCTCGCGATTTCGCCGCTCAATCGCCGCCGCTGGCAGAACTTCAAGGCCAACCGCCGCGGCTACTGGTCGCTCTGGATCTTCCTCGCGCTGTTCTTGATCACGCTGTTCGCCGAGTTGATCGCCAACGACCGCCCCTTCATGATCAAGTTCGACGGGAAACTCTATTGGCCGGCTTTCGTCAGCTATTCAGAAACCACCTTCGGCGGCGATTTCGAGACCACGGCCGATTACCGTGATCCGTATCTGCAGAAGCTGATTGCGGACAAGGGCGGTTGGATCGTCTGGCCACTGATCCGCTATTCCTACTCCACGCATAATCTCGACCTGCCCACGCCGGCGCCATCGCAACCGACATGGATGTTGACGGAAGAACAGTGCAAGCCTGTGCTGGAGAAGAAGGGCCTGAAGAGTTGCAGCGACCTCGAATATAACTGGCTCGGCACCGACGATCAGGGCCGCGACGTGGTGGCGCGGCTGATCTATGGCTTCCGTCTCTCGGTATTGTTCGGCCTGACGCTGACGATCGTTTCCTCGATCATCGGCGTCATCGCCGGCGGTGTGCAGGGCTATTTCGGCGGCTGGACCGATCTGATCTTCCAGCGCATCATCGAAATATGGAGCGCGATTCCATCGCTTTATCTGCTGCTGATCCTGTCGTCGGTGCTGGTGCCCGGCTTCTTCGTGCTGCTCGGCATTCTCCTGCTGTTCTCCTGGACGTCCCTTGTGGGCCTCGTGCGTGCGGAGTTCCTCCGCGGGCGGAATTTCGAGTATATCCAGGCAGCGCGTGCGCTCGGCGTCTCCAATGGCGTCATCATGTTCCGGCACTTGCTGCCGAACGCGATGGTGGCGACCATGACGTTCCTGCCGTTCATCGTGTCGTCCTCGGTGATGACGCTGACTGCGCTCGATTTCCTGGGCTTCGGCCTGCCGCCGGGCTCGCCGTCGCTCGGCGAACTGCTGGCGCAAGGTAAGGCCAATGTGCAGGCGCCCTGGCTCGGCTTCACCGGCTTCTTCTCGGTCGCGATCATGCTGTCGCTGCTGATCTTCATCGGCGAAGGCGTGCGCGACGCCTTCGATCCGCGCAAGACGTTCAGGTAAGGGCTGCGCATGGACGCCATCAACCAGCCCCTGCTCGATGTCCGCGATCTGTCGGTCGCATTCGGCACTACGCTCGCCGTCGATCACGTTTCGTTTTCGATCAAGCGCGGCGAATGCGTGGCCCTGGTGGGCGAGTCCGGCTCCGGAAAGTCCGTCAGCGCGCTGTCGATCCTCAAGCTGCTGCCGTATCCAAGCGCTTCGCATCCCTCGGGCCAGGTTCGCTTCCGCGGCCGCGATCTGCTGACGGCGGGGGAACGCGAGATGCGCGAGATCCGCGGCAACGACATCTCGATCATCTTCCAGGAGCCGATGACCTCGCTCAATCCGCTGCACACGATCGAGGCGCAGATCGGCGAAATTCTCTCGCTGCATCGAGGCGTCGGCGGATCGGTGGCCCGCGCGCGCACGCTCGAACTGCTGACGCAGGTCGGCATTCCCGATCCAGAG
>PNLC01000119.1 GCA_013822885.1 Bradyrhizobium sp. | reverse complement strand
TCGACAAGGTGCTGTGGGAGACTTCCGGCCACTGGGACTGGTACCGCGAGAACATGTTCGCGGCGCAATCCGCCGGCGACGAGGCCGAGGACAAGCGCTGGTTTGCGCTGAAGCCGATGAACTGCCCGGGCCATGTGCAGATCTTCAAGCACGGGCTGAAGAGCTACCGCGACCTGCCGCTACGTCTGGCCGAGTTCGGCGTAGTGCATCGCTATGAGCCCTCGGGCGCAATGCACGGCCTGATGCGCGTGCGCGGTTTTACCCAGGACGACGCCCACGTGTTCTGCACCGAAGCGCAGCTCGCCGACGAGTGTCTCAAGATCAACGATCTCATCCTGTCGACCTACGTCGATTTCGGCTTCGACGGCGAGCTTACGGTCAAGCTCTCGACCCGGCCGGAGAAGCGCGTCGGCACCGACGAGATGTGGGATCATGCCGAGCGCGTGATGGCGACCGTGCTGTCGCAGATCCAGGCCAGCGGCAGCAACCGCATCAAGACCGCGATCAATCCCGGCGAAGGCGCGTTCTACGGGCCGAAGTTCGAATACGTGCTGCGCGATGCGATCGGCCGCGACTGGCAATGCGGCACCACGCAGGTCGACTTCAACCTGCCGGAGCGTTTTGGCGCGTTCTACATCGACGCGGACGGATCGAAGAAGGCGCCGGTGATGGTGCACCGCGCGATCTGCGGCTCGATGGAGCGTTTCATCGGCATCCTGATCGAGCATTTTGCCGGCAACTTCCCGCTCTGGCTGGCGCCGACCCAGGTCGTGGTCACGACGATTACCTCCGAAGGCGACGAATACGCCAAGGTGGTCGCCGCTGCCGCGCGGCGCGCCGGCCTGCGCGTCGAGATCGACCTGCGCAACGAGAAGATCAACTACAAGGTCCGCGAGCACTCGCTGGCGAAGATCCCTGCCCTGCTCGTGGTCGGCAAGAAGGAAGCCGAATCCCATTCGGTCTCCATCCGCCGGCTCGGCAGCGACGGCCAGAAGGTGATGCCGACCGACGAGGCCATCGCCGCGCTGGTCGAGGAAGCGACGCCGCCGGATGTGAAGCGGGAGCGGATGGCTTGAGAAGCTCAGGAAGACGTGTGGAGCGGATCATGTCTCCGCTCCCACACTTCCACCCGAGCAACCAGCACATCCAGCCGTTCGCCCTCGGGGGAATCGGCACGGGACTTCATCAATCCCTCAATCTCTTTGAGTACTCGGCGATACTCTGTATCAGAACTAATCTGCGGGATGTGCACGGTTCAAAGCTCACGCAATATGGCTGGGGCTCACACTATCACAATCGGTCTAAATTGGCTTCCATACCCTTCGTGGCTTACCTATCTGCGTGGTACAAATCCCTAGATCTACGAAAGAGACGTCCGTGCCCGACGCCCTTGAACTCCTGAAATTCCGCCGTTCCATAAAGCCGCGCGAGATGAGCGGCCCCGGCCCCTCGCCGGCCGAACTCGACACCATCCTGACCATCGGCGCGCGGGTGCCGGATCACGGCAAGCTGACGCCGTGGCGCTTCATCGTGTTCGAGGGCGAGGCGCGCGCCCGCGCCGGCGACATCATCGCGCAGGTCTTTGCGAAGAAGAACCCTTCCGCTCCGGCCGCCGATATCGAGGTCGAGAAGCGCCGGTTGATGGACGCGCCGCTGGTGATCGCGGTGGTCAGTTTCACCAAGCCTCATCCCAAGGTGCCGGCGTGGGAACAGGAATTGTCCGCCGGCGCCAGCGCGATGAACATCGTCACCGCCGCCACCGCGCTTGGCTATGGCGCCAACTGGCTGACCGGCTGGTTCGCGTTCGACCGCGAAGTGCTGGACGGTTTTGGATTGAAGGCGGACGAAAAGCTCGCCGGCTTCATTCATATCGGCACCCCGGCCAAGCCGGCCGAGGATCGCCCCCGCCCGGCACTGTCCGAGATCGTGACGCGGTTCTAGACCTGGGTTCGTCACATTCGCTGTTTGCGACTTCAGACAGCTCTTTCATCGTCATTCAACGACGACGCCCGGCACAGAACTCTCGTTCTGCGCCGGGCATCGTCGCGTCGTCACGACATGACGACCATCGCGCGCACGATCAACCCCACAGATGTTGGTCGAAATATTGCTGCACCACGTCGCTCAGTTCGGCGAACTGCGCAATGGGCGAATCGGCGCCCGATGCGGCGGCTGCATCGCCGAGGTCACCCTGAATTGAGTTCAGCAGGGATGCTAGATCGGCGAAGCGGCCGCCATGATCGCCGCCGAAGCCAAGGAGCGCGCCGTTATCACCGATGCCTGCATCTGCACCGGTGCCCGTGGCGCCGTCGCCCGCAGCCGTCTGGCTTCCGCCACAGCCGCCGGTGCCGTCATCGGGAGTGACGGTGTCCGGCGGCGTGCCCGCATCCGCCATATCGGTGGTGTTGGCACCATAAAGCGCCACGATGCCGTCGATGTCGGATTGCGACAAACCGGTGAGATCGAAATTGGCGGTCGAGTTCATCACCGCGGGATCGTCGTCGAAGTGACCCAGTCCAATCGCATGCCCGATTTCGTGGGTCGCGACGAGGGTCAACTCCGAGCCGCTCAGATTGTCGGCGCTATCGAACTCGATGTCGGCATTCTGAAGCTGGCCCCCTGAAAAACTGTAGCTCGCGACCCCCAGTACGTTGCTGGCGCCATCGATCGCCCCCTCTGAGAAATCGATGTCAGAAGCGGCCGTGGACGAGACTTGCTCGAATTGAATATTGGCGACCTCCGACCATTCAGCGAATGCAGCATTGATGGATTGCAGGTCCGCCTGCGAGATACTGTCATCGACGGCCCAAGTGACCGTCCCACCCGCAGTGCCCAGTTCGGGTGACCCCCATTTCGCGCCCACGAGGCTGAAATCGTCCGCCATGCTGTCTCCTTCGCTGTTGATGTAGATCAAGATCGCAGTGTCGGAGACCTAAGCTGTCTGGTTGACGAGAGTGAGGCTCCCGTTGGCGAGAGTGGGGCGATAGGACGCTCATTGAATGATAAGCAATACGCGACGAGCCGACGCAGCTTTGCAAGGTCGAGCAACGATGGCCCATGCGGAACCGCGATCACCGAGGCCGAAGCCGTGCTTCGGTGCGTTGCGACCTAATCAGCCGAACAGCAAGAGCTGTGCTGTTCTGCGCGCAGGTAAACCCGGCCTTGCCTGAACCCGCGACGACTTACGCCGCCTGCGAGACCCGCGCACCAAAACGAGCCAGCAATTCCGCGATCTCCGATGCAGGCTTGGCCGCGCTGAACAGAAAGCCCTGTACTTCGTTGCAGCCTTCGGCGCGCAACCAGTCGAGCTGGTCGGCAGTCTCGACGCCTTCGGCCGTCGTCGTGATGTTGAGGCTGCGGCCGAGCCCGGAGATCGCCCGCACGATCGCCACGCAGTCCGAGCGCTCGACCAGGTCCTTCACGAACGAACGATCGATCTTGATCTTGTCGAACGGAAAACTGCGGAGGTAGCTGAGACTGGAATAGCCGGTCCCGAAATCGTCCATCGAGATGCTGACGCCGAGCCCACGCAACTGATGCAGGATCGCCAGATTGGCCGCGGTCTCCGCCAGGAACAATGACTCGGTGATTTCGAGCTCCAGCCGCCGCGGCGACAAACCGGAATGCGCCAGCGCCGAGATCACCACCTGCACCAGGTTGCGGCTGCGAAACTGCACCGGCGACAGATTGACGGCGACCTTGATGTCCGCAGGCCATTTTGCCGCCTCGGTGCAGGCCTCCCGCAATACCCACTCGCCGAGCGCGACGATCAATCCGATATCCTCGGCGACGGGTACGAACTCCGCCGGCGAGATCATGCCTTTCTCCGGGTGGCGCCAGCGCAGCAGCGATTCAAACCCGCTGATCCGGTCGGCGGCAATATCCACCAGCGGCTGATAGTGCAGCTCGAATTCGCCGTTGGCGAAGGCGCGCCGCAGATCAAGCTCCATGTCGCGACGCCTTCGCGCCTGCTGGTCCATTTCCCTTTCGAAGAACCGGTGGACGCCGCCGCCCTCCGACTTGGCGCGATACAGCGCCATGTCGGCGTTGCGCATCAATTCTTCCGAGGTCTCACCGTCCCCCGGCGAGAGCGCAATTCCGATGCTGGCGCCGACGGTGACCTCGATGCCGTCGATGTCATAGCTCTCGCTCAGGATCCGGATCATTCGAGCCGCGAAATCGCTCGCACCGTTCGGCGACGCGTCGGCCGCCAGCACGATCGCAAACTCGTCACCGCCGAGGCGGGCAACCAGATTGTCTCCGCTCACCTCCGCCTTCAGCCGCCCGGCCACCTGCTTCAGCAGGCGGTCGCCCATCGGGTGGCCGAAGGAATCGTTGACGTTCTTGAACAGGTCGAGATCGACGCAAAGCACGGCGACGCGACGCTGGCCGGATTTGCCCCGCTGCAACGCCTCGTGCAGCCGGTCCTGGAAAAAATCCCGGTTCGGCAGATTGGTCAGGCCGTCATGATGGGCCATGTGGGCAATCCGCGCCTCGGCCTTGCGGCGCTCGGAAATATCGACCACGGCAACCAGATAGCCGTCGCGCCCATCGAAGGCGACGCGACGACCGAAAGTCAGTACGTGGATCTCGCTGCCGTCGGATTTGAGATGGCGCCAATCGCGGCTTGAATTATAGACGTCGCCGAGCTGTTGCAGCGCCTGGCTATGGGTTGCCCATTCGTCCTCGGGCCAGATCTGGTGCAACTGCATGCCGAGGAACGTTTCGCGGGCGTAGCCGTAATGCTGCACGGCGGCGTCGTTGACACTCAGGAATTGGGTCGTCTCGGCATCGAACACCCACATCGGCATCGGATTGTTGTCAAAGAGCAGACGGAACGAGGCTTCGCGCCGCTTCAGCGCGGTGACGTCCGAGACGGTCAGCGAGAGAATGTCGCCGAAGCTTTTCACCCCCAGCCTCAGGCTGCGATCATCGCTGTCGATCTCGAACTGGTCGCCGTTGCCGTTTCCGATGATGTCGACCAGTCGCCTGATTACCTCCCGGCCACACAGCGGGCTTCCTCCGGCGCTGAGCCGGCGCCACAGCAATTCGGCGGATGGCATCTTCAGCAGCCGCGAGGCGCCCTCGTTGAGGTGCACGATCTGGAAGTCGAACGGGCAGCCGGCGGAATCGCGGACCACTGCCAGCGACACCACCCCCTCGTCGGTGGTTGAGAAGATCGTATCGAGGAGATTGTATTGCGGTCCCCGCTCGTTGACATAGATGCCGATCAGCGTGCCGCCCCAGCGTGAAAGCGTCGGCAGCGCCAGCATGTCGTAGGTCCGCACCACGCCATCGCGGACACAGTGCGCGGTGGCGAGATATGGACGGCAATTCTGAATCGCGCTGGCCGCCGCTTCGCCGAGCGCGGTCGCGCAATCCGGTGAGAGCTCGCTCAGGGGAATGTCCCATCGGTCGTCGTCCAGCCATTTCTGGACGTAGCGGCCAGTGCGCGAGACTTCGAGCGTCTTGTCGTTGCTTCTCAACAGGACGATGTGGTCGGCCAGCTTGCCGAGGCTGCCAAGCATGACGTCTTCATAGCGGGGCAGGCTTTGGCCGGGCCGCTTCGCGGCCTGCCATTTGCGTCGCAGAACCGGGACATCGTCGAACAGTTCGGCATTATTTTTTTTGGACAACTTCTTCGCCGCAATCATCGCACTCTCCACCGCGCAAGCCTGCCTGCATCCAACGCTGGCGGGCTTTAAGGCAGTGTAAAAAACGTGGCAGCGGTACGCCGATCCGGCTTTTATGACAGTTTTAAGCGGTGTGATGGTTAGTGCGCGTTAGAGACCATGACAGTCCCAGCAACCTGTCCGAGAAATTTACAACTCACGTGAGCTCAACACGCGAAGAAGCAGGCCTCACTATGAAGAGTTGTATCAGCGCGCGATGACCTCGACTTCGCCGTCGACGCCGTTGACGACGTTGAACGGGCGCTCGAACACCTTGCCTTCGTTCTTGGCGATGGCGCGGTACTCGCCTTCGGACAGCACCACGCGTGGAAACGCGCCGATCGATTCCTTGATGACGTCACCGCCCGGAGTGATGACGGACCATGCGGTGTTGGCGAGCGCCTCGCCGCCCCTGTCGCCGACGAGTTTCAGCGTAATCACCGCCGCACGGTGGCTGACGGTGACGTCCGTCAGCTTGCCGGCCTGCACGCGGATGTCGGAGCGCACCACGGAGTTGGCGTCGCCGTAGTTGGAGATGATGTAGTAGGTCCCTTCGGGCAGCATCGCGACGTCGCCGGCGGCGAGGCTGGGCAGCATGGGCGAACGCTCGGTGCCGCCCTCGAACTGGCTGCCCTTGTAGAGCGCGAACGAAATCTGGTTCGGCGGAATCTTGCTGGTGCCGACGCGGCCCTCGATGCGCAGGCCTCCCGCCGGCAGCACGAACGATTCGCGATCGGTGTCGGCTTTCAGGCTGACCGCGCGCACCGCACTGACCAGGCCGAGCGCGACGTGAACGACGTAATTGCCGGGCGGCAGCACAATGTTCGGGGTCGCACCGCGCTCCTCGCGGACCAGCTTGAACGTGCCCGTATCGTCGGGCTTGTCGGCGAACACCCGCCACACCAGCCCGCCATTAATCACAGGCAGATCCTTGCCGAAGCGCGCCGTCAACGCCAGCACCGCCTGGTTTGAAGCCGGTGTGCCCGGCGCAGGTGCGCCCGGCGGAACCGTAGCGATCGACGGTGGCACGATGGTTGGCTGATTCAATGGCGCGGGGAAGGCTGGATTTGCGCCGGGCCCGGAGGGAGGCGCCAGATTCAGCGCGGGCCCGCTCGGGGCATCCGGGACCAGGCCGGGCGGCACCGGTGGCGGCCGGTCCTGGAACATCTGGGCAAAAGCCTGTGCCGGCAGCAGCGAGAGCAGCGCCAAGGCAAACGCCAGCGCCGGAAAAGACCAGCCGGCCCGCCCGTGTTCCCCGAAACCGTTGCCCCTTGGAGTCATCGCCATGCTTTTCACCGAAAACGCGGCAAATTCAAGCCTCGGATGGCAGGCTCGGGGCGGACGCCAGCGGAACCTGTGGGAACACCCACTGTTGATCCTGCGGTCCTGCCCCCGTCATAATATCCCTGCTTGGCTCGCCTGCGCCTTAGCATAAACCATGCATGCGAAATGGCAGGAACAATTCTGGCGCGGCGGCGTCGCGGCGAATACCCTGAAAGCCGCAGGAGAATAGTTGTGTTGGATAGCTGGATCGGCCGCGGCCAAAATGGTTCCGACGGCCGCGACAAGGTGGGCCTGGGAAGTATCCGCCGGCCCGTGATCGGGCTCGCACTCGGCGGCGGCGCGGCACGCGGTTTTGCCCATATCGGTATCATCCGGACGCTGGTGGCCCACGGCATCGTTCCCAATGTCGTGGTCGGAACGTCGATCGGCGCCGTGGTCGGCGGCGCCTACGCCTCCGGACATCTCGACGCGGTTGAGGAATGGGCGCGCAGCCTGCAGCCACGAAATATCCTCTCCTATCTCGATATCCGGCTGAACGGCTCCGGGCTGATCGGCGGCGCAAAACTTGCGGCCGAAATCGAAGCTTCGATGGGCCAGACCCTGATCGAGGACCTGCCAATCAAGTATGCCACCGTTGCGACCGAAGTCCGCACCGGTCATGAGATCTGGCTGACGCATGGCCCGATGGTGGATGCGATGCGCGCCTCCTACGCCTTGCCCGGGATATTTTCGCCAGTGCTGATCGGTGACCGCTGGCTGGTCGATGGTGCCCTGGTCAATCCGGTGCCGGTGTCGGCGGCGCGCGCCATGGGCGCGGAGATCGTGATCGCCGCCAACCTCTCCAGCGACGTGTTCACGCATTCCACCACGGTCTATGCCCATGGCCCGTCGGCCAATGCGACGGCGTCGGTAGTACCGGAAGCGGTGCCCGAACCCGAGCCGCGGAAACGGGGCATCGGAAAGTTCTTCTCCGCCGAGCGCACGGTGAAACGGGAGTTCTTCGGCGGTGGCGGCCGTCCGGGCATTTCGTCCGTGATGGTGGACGCCTTCAACATCATGCAGGACCGCATCACCCGCGCGCGGCTCGCTGGAGATCCGCCTGACCTGTTGATCTCGCCCCGTGTCGGGAAAATCGGCTGGTTCGATTTTCACCGCGCCGACGAGCTCATAGCCCACGGCACGCGCGCCGCCGAGCGCGCGATTGAATCGATCCAGGAGGCCATTCACATTCTGGCGCCGGGGGCGAGCGAAATCGGCAAGCCCGCCGAAAACGTTGCGAAGGAATGATCAGGCCGTCTTGATTCAGGCCGTCTTGATATAGTCGCGCAGCGCTTCCTGTTCGTTCTCGAATTCCCTGACGCGCCACTTGACGACGTCGCCGATCGAGATCAAGCCGACGACCATGCCCTCCTCGATCACGGGCAGATGCCGGAACTTTCCGAGCGTCATCATCTCCATGATACCGGCCACCGTGTCGGACTGCCGGCAACTCACGACCTTGCGCGTCATCACCGCGCTCACCGGTTCCTCGAGCACGCGCGCACCGCGCTCACCCAGCACGCGCACGATGTCGCGCTCAGACAAGATGCCTTCGACGCGGCCCTGGCTCATGACCAGCACGGCGCCGATCTTGCGTTCGGCCAGGAGCCTGATCGCAGCCGACATCTTGGCGTCAGGCTCGACGCTCAATATGTGGTGGCCCTTGGTATCGAGAATTGCACGTACCGTCATTGTCGTCTCCCTGAATCCGCTCGCGCCCCCCAAAGAGCCCGGCCCATCCACGAGTCTTCAATCAACAGTTTCCACACCGGCCTTGCTTCAAGGCACGGACGGCAAGCGCGGCTGCCATGCACCGCAACAAGCTTTGGCTTGCGTTACAACTTGCACGGATGATGAATGAAATCGTGCTTCGCCGCAAGCGGCGATCAGACGCGGCCCGCGTCATCGGGCGATGAAGCATCCGCTGCATGCTGCAATGCCCGCGGCACCGGGTCGAACAGCGCAAACAATATCAAGCCGGCGAGAAATCCGCCGATATGCGCCTGCCAGGCGACGCTGGCGCCGTCCGATCCGATCGCAATCGATCCGAGGCCGAAGATGATGTTGACGCCGAACCAGACGGCAAGAAATCCCAGCACGCGCGTATTGCGCAAGGCGTGGCCGAGCGACAGTGCGGGAACCTTCGCCGCGGCATCGGCGTCGCCCCGGTTGAACGAAAGGAAGCTGCCCCTCACGAACGCGAAGCGAATCGCGGCCGCCATCGTGCCCGACACCGACGCCGAGGCGCCGATCATCGGCGCGATCGCATGTTCATGGGTGAGCAGATGCGCCAGCGCCCCGGCCGCGGCCGTCACGGCCATGAAGACGTAGAATCTCACAGGGCCAAACCGGCGCGCCAGCGCGCTGCCGAACGGCAGCAGCCACAGCACGTTGAATCCGATATGGCTGAGATTGGCGTGAAGCAGCGAGTAGGTGACGAAGGTCCAGACCTTGGCGCCTGTCCCACCGGGAAAGGTGATGTCGAGCAGCGTGGAATCGTAGCGCTTCGGAATGAAGCCGAACACGTCGATGGTCCAGTTCTCCAGTTCCGGCGACAGCAGCACGCGCAAATGAATGACCGCGATCAGCACGATATAGGCCGTCAACGCGCCCGGCAGGGTCAGGATCGGCTCGTGCGCGGCATCGCGCGGGTATTCAGGGCGGGATTCCAAGGGGAGCGGACCTTGCAAATCGGTGTTGGAACATCTCGGCCCAGATAGGCGGCTTTGCCCGCCACGTGCAAGTGCACAATCGCCAAAGAAAAAGGGCGGACGCTGAGAACGTCCGCCCTTGTCTCGCCGGTCTTTTCGCGCCGGAGCCGGGATCACATCCCCACCCCT
>PNLC01000118.1 GCA_013822885.1 Bradyrhizobium sp. | reverse complement strand
ATCCAGGGCCCGTACGGCGGAAACAAACGGTGGATGTTCGCGCGCTTCCAGCAGTGCTGCGATCAGGGCGTCGATGGCCGGCTCCTTCGCCCCCATGTAATTCCGTGTGCCCGGAATGTCGGCGGCCTGGCTTCCCCAATAAAACGATTGCTCGTTGCCGGGAGACAACGATTGATCCCAGCGGTTTTGCAGCATGTCGAACTCGTAACCGAGCCGGCGCTGGTCGAACTGAACGGGATCGACCGCGCGCACGTTGGCGTCGATCCCGGCGCGCTTGAGGTCGCGCTGATAGGTGAGCGCGATCCGCTCCTGATCGCGCGTCGTTACCAGGATTTCGAAGGTGAGGGGCGCTTTCGTGGAACGTTGGCGCAGAACGGTCCCGTCGAGGTCGTAACCTGCCGCCGACAGCAAGGCGAGTGCGCTGCGCAGCGCTGCGCGATCGCGGCCCGATCCGTCGGTAACAGGCAGCCGGTAGGTGCCTTCGAGAATATCCGGGTGGACCTGGCCGCTGAACGGCTTCAGGAGTTCACGCTCGCGCGCGTCGGCTGGACGGGTATAGGCCGATAGCTCGGAGCCGGCGAAGAAGCCGGCCGAGCGCGCATAGAGCCCGAAAAAGTAATTGCGGTTGATCCACTCGAAATCGAACAGCAGCGTCAGCGCCTGCCGCACGCGGATGTCGGCAAATACCGGGCGCCGCGTATTGAACACGAGGAATTCCGAGGGCTGCGGCATTCCGGTCTTGATGGTTTCGCGGATCAATTCGCCGTTGCGTGCGGCCGGAAAATCGTAACCCTCGTGCCAGCGCAGCGGCTCCTGCTCGACGCGAAAATCATAGAGCCCGCGCTTGAATGCTTCGAACTGCCCGTTGGCCTCGCGATAGAAGTCGAGCCTGATCTCATCGAAGTTCCACAACCCCCGGTTCACCGGCAGGTCGCGGCCCCAATAGTCAGGGTTGCGCGTCAGCGTGACGCTCGCTCCGGGCTTGACCGCCGTGACGCGGTAGGGGCCGGAACCGAGCGGTCCGTTCATCGTGGTTTCCTCGAAGGTCGCGGGATTGACGGCGTGCCGCGGCAACACCGGCATCAGGCCGAGGATCAGTGGCAGTTCGCGGTCGTTGGCGCCGCCGAAATCGAACCGCACGGTGAGCGCGTCGATAGCTTCGGCCTTTGCGACCTTGGAATAATACTGCCGGTGATTGGGGCGGCCCTGGTCGCGCAGCAGCGCCCAGGAGAACAGCACGTCGTCGGCCGTGACCGGTTTGCCGTCCGCGAAGCGGGCGCGGGGATCGAGGCGGAAGGTGACATAGGTCCTTGCGTCGTCGGTCTCGACGCTCCTGGCGAGCAGGCCGTACAGCGTGAAGGCCTCGTCATTGCCGCGCGCCAGCAGGCTCTCGACCACGTAGCCTCTGATCTGCTGAACGGCGAGGCCGCGGACGATCAGCGGATTGAGGCTGTCGAAGGTTCCGAGCAGGCCCCAGGTCAGCCGTCCCCCCTTCGGCGCATCCGGGTTGGCGTAGGGCATGTGGGGGAAGTCGGCGGGCAAAGCGGGCGCGCCGTGCATCGCGATCGCATAGCTTTCGGCGGCCTGCGCCGGACGGACGACCGCTGGGGCCGACGCAGCCAGCACGAGTGCAGCGCACACCAGTGCGCCCTGCAAGAGACGCCGGTGGATACGCCCGGAGACGGGCATTGGCGGCGGCGTATTTGATTCGAAAATGCTCACCGCCAAGCTTTATCACAGGCGCCGACAATCGCTCGCGGCGGACGTCAAAGATGCCTGTCGGCATTGATCTTTTCGTCGGTGGCTGTATTGAAGGCGGGCGATTGAATCCGGGTCGAAACGGCTGTCACGTATCCGCCTCAATTGCCAAGGAGACAGCCGCGCAAACGGCTAGGTTTCGGTGCCTGTAGCGGTTTCGGGTGCTCCCGTGAAGAAAGGGTTTTCCGCAATGAATTTCTGTATCTTGGCCGCTTCGGTCCGGCCGCGTGGGCGGGGTTTCACCGTGCTGGCGGCCTCGGCACTGTCGGCAGGCTTGATCGCTTCAGCCGCCATGGCACAGCAGCCCGCGCCGGCCCCTGGGGCTCCCAAGTCCGCACAGGCGCCTGCGCCCGCAGCGCCGCCGAAGGCGGCCGCCCCCAAGGCTGCCCCGAAGGCCCCCGCCGGGGCTCCGGCCGGGCAGGCCGCGCCCGCCGCGGGCGCTCCTGCCGCCCAGCCCCCGGAGCAGCAGGTTCAGCTGATCTACGCTCCCTGGACCAAGTTCTGCCTGAAGGGTCAGGAAGCCAACGCCAAGCAGGTTTGCTTTACCGGCAAGGACGGTCGCATCGAGTCGGGCCAGCCGGTCATCGCTGCCGTGATCATCGAGCCGGAAGGCGAGCCGAAGAAGATCCTGCGTGTCACGCTGCCGCTCGGCATGCAGCTCATTCATGGAACCCGGGTCATCGTCGACAGCAATGCGCCGCAGCAGAGCCCCTATGTCATTTGCTTCCAGAACGGCTGCATGTCCGACTACGAGGCTACGCCTGAGCTGCTCGCCAACCTGAAGAAGGGCCAGAACCTCGTTGTTCAGGCGATCAATTCCAACGGTGCGCCGCTGACGCTGCCGCTGCCGCTGGCCGGTGAATTCGCGAAGGCCTATGACGGCCCGCCGACCGATCCCAAGGTGTTCGAGGAAAATCAGAAGAAGCTGCAGGAAGAGCTGCAGAAGCGGGCGGAAGAGCAGCGCAAGAAGCTTGAGGCCGCCGGCGTGCCCGGTGCCGCCAATCCGGCTGCGAAGTAAACGCCGCGCGTTCGAAAAACAAAAGGCGCCCGAAGGGGCGCCTTTTTTGTTGCCGAAAGAAACGGCTAGTTCAGCGACGGATTGCGCGGACGGTAACCGCCGGACTTGTCCTTCACGAAGATCTCCGCCACCTGCGAATGCCGGATCGGTTCGCCGGAATCGTCGGGCAGGAGATTCTGTTCGGAAACGTAGGCGACGTATTCGGAGTCGGAATTTTCCGCGAGCAGATGATAGAACGGCTGATCCTTGTGCGGTCGAACCTCTTCGGGGATCGACAACCACCATTCCTCGGTATTGTTGAATACCGGATCGATGTCGAAAATCACGCCACGGAATGAGAACACCCGGTGGCGGACAATCTGCCCGATCTGAAATTTGGCGGTGCGCGCTTTAATCATGTCCCGTCGAATAGACCATGATTGTGGCCGATGCTAGGGGCAATACGTCGAATTAACCTTTAGGTGTAGTGACGGCATCCCGCGCCATGAGCCCGAAATCATTGACGAAAAGACGTTTCAGAGATGGCTGATATCCTCAATCTCGCGCTTCCCTATTTCGGCCTGATCTTCATTGGCTTCGCCTGCGGCAAGACCAGGAGATTGCCGGAATCCGGCCTCGCCTGGATGAATTTCTTCCTGCTGTATGTTTCGTTGCCGGCGTTGCTGTTCCGCATCATGTCGGAGACGCCGTTCTCCGAGCTGAACAATCCGCCCTTCCTGATCGCCACGACGCTGGCAACCGTGGGCGCCTTCGTCCTTTCAATGGTGACGGGCCGGTTCTTCGGCGAGTTGTCGCTGCGCAAGGCCACCATGGCGGGCCTCGCCGGCGCTTACGGCAATATCGGCTACATGGGGCCCGGACTGGCGCTGGCGGTGCTCGGCAGCAAGGCGGCGGCGCCGACGGCGCTGATCTTCTGCTGCGACAGCATTTTCCTGTTCACGATCGTGCCGCTGTTGATGGCGTTCACCGATCGCGAGCACCCGTCATTCCTGCATGCGGTCGGCATTGCCGCACGACAGATCGTGCTGAACCCGCTGATCATGTCGGCTGTTCTGGGCGCTCTCGTTGCAGCCCTCCACATTCCGTTGCCGACGGCGCTCGACCGGACGCTGCTGTTTCTGCAGAACGCCGCCGCGCCGACCGCGCTGTTCGTGCTCGGCGTAACCGTGGCGTTGCGCCCGTTCGATCGCGTGCCCTGGGAAGTGCCCGGCGTGATCGCGATCAAGCTGCTGATCCATCCCTTGATCGTATTCGGCCTGATGCTGCTGTTCGGGCCGTTTGCACAGCCTTGGGCGGCGACCGCAGTCCTGATGGCAGCGCTGCCGCCGGCGCTGAATGTGTTCGTGATCGCCCGCCAGAACAACACCTGGATCGAACCGGCATCGGTGGCCGTCCTGATCGGCACCTTCGCATCCGTGGTCACGCTGACCACCGTCATGTGGTTCATCCAGAGCGGACGGCTGACGTTTCCCTGACGAGACGGGTCCTCTACCAGGAAAAGAACTAATTGCCGATGTGTTCCACAAGTAGTACAGTAGCCGTCTTACTCTGACGTATTTTTTTAATTGCTGCGCGTTTGCCGGGCGTTTGGCCCGAGCACTGTTTCTCTGAACAAAATTGCTCTCTGAACAAAATTGTTATCTGAACAAAATTGGGAGGGGTTTATGGCTAAGCGATTGTCGCGCCGAGCGATCCGTGAGCCGTCTGGAGCTGCGCCGCGACTTGGCGCGGTGGTGCGCTTCACACCGCAGGCGACCCGCACTGGCATCAAACAACTGGAGGCAAGCGGTTTTCGCGTTGCCTCTTCGAAGGATTTCCGCTCGGCCGCCGCGGTGCCGAGTGATCTCGACGGCGCCGATGTGCAGTACTTCGAGCGTTTTGGAATTGCGATCGTCAGGCGGGACGGCGAACGGTTGAGGCCGATGGTCGAAAAGGCCATGCAGCAGAAAGTGGTCAGCAGCGTCCGGCCAGAGCGGACTTATCATGCGCTCGGTGCGCCGGGAGTGAACCGAGCCGATATTACGGAGCGGGCGTCGTTCGCCGCAATGGCGAACCTGGATC
This sequence comes from Bradyrhizobium sp., assembly GCA_013822885.1. Classification (GTDB taxonomy): domain Bacteria; phylum Pseudomonadota; class Alphaproteobacteria; order Rhizobiales; family Xanthobacteraceae; genus Bradyrhizobium. The sequence goes on along the minus strand of PNLC01000118.1, from coordinate 5,034 downwards.
CGGACTATCTGCGGGGCTACCGCGACGGCATCAGCGAATTGGTTGATCGTCTGCTTGGCGGCGAGCAGGCGGAGAGCCTGAGAAAGGCGCCGCCGCGGATTGACGAGACGACGTCCACGTGGGGACTGCAAGCGACCAAGGTCATTGGCAGCAGTCTGACCGGGCTTGGTATCAAGGTTGCGGTGCTCGACACCGGTTTCGACCATACCCACCAGGATTTCGTTGGCCGGATCATCACCAAAAAGCTGTTCGCCAGTAACAGCACCGAGGACGATGTCCACGGCCACGGCACGCATTGTATCGGAACCGCGTGCGGCCCGTTGCGTCCAACGACCGGTCCACGCTACGGCATTGCCTACGAGTCGGAAATCTATGCCGGGAAAGTGCTGGGCGACGACGGCTTCGGCACCGATCGCTCGATCATCGCCGGCATGGATTGGGCGCTCGATGAGGGCTGCCACATCATTTCGATGTCGTTAGGCGCCGCGACTCAAATGGGAGACCAGCCCAACGACGACTACGAGCAGATCGGGAAGGTCTGTCTGGATGCGGGGACACTGGTGGTCGCTGCCGCGGGCAACGAGAGTGCACGTCCACAGCAGATCAATCCCGTCGGTTCGCCGGCGAACGCGTCCACGTTCATGGCGGTGGGGGCCGTCGACAGCGCCCTCCAGCCCGCCTCGTTCTCCTGCGGCGGCATGAACCCAGGCCAGGAAGTAGACATTGCCGCCCCTGGCGTTGCCATACTTTCCTGCTTACCTGGAAACAACTATGATCGCTGGAATGGAACCAGCATGGCGACGCCGCACGTCAGTGGAGTGGCAGCCTTGCTGGCTCAGTCCAATAATACCTTCCGAGGCTGGGCCTTGTGGGCGCGCGTGCTTCAATTGGCCAGCCGGCTGCGACTTCCGGCTCGCGACGTTGGCAAAGGACTGCTCCAGGCGCCGCCGTCGTGAGAGGCAAAGGGTGATGAATGGCAGAAAAGGTCGATGTCACGATCCGAATAGAGGAATCGAATAAGGATCGCATGGACGAGATCGTCGAAGCCCTCAAAGGGGGCGGGTTGGACCGCGTCGAGAGCCACAAGCGCTTCATGATCGTCAACGGTAGCGTGAATGCCGATGCCCTTGATGCACTCCGCAGCGTCAAGGGCGTGGCATCTGTTCGCAAAGACAGCACCTACAAGACGCAGACACGTTAAAAGCGTGACGCCGGTCAGCGGGGCGCGTCTGCTCGATCCGTCTGGTTGGCACGTCTCCATGTCGGTGCCAGCCCCTCGCGCATGGCGAGCCTTCGCAGCGGGCCGAATGAGCCAAGCAAATGCATCCCGGCGGCGCGCAGCGACTGCATAGGCAGGAAGTCGCTGAGCAACGAACGATTGGCGACATCGATCGCAATCAGACGGCTTGCGACGTCGGAACTGCGGGCGGACTGATAGCGCGCCAGCACCGCCGGCGAGCCGGGATCTTCCCCGAGCGAAATCGCGTTGCCCGCGATCTCGGCGATGTCAGCGGCGTCACGCAAACCCAAGTTGAGACCCTGCGCGCCGATCGGCGGCATCACATGCGCGGATTCTCCGACCAGCGCGACACGGTGGCTGGCGAATTGTGCAGGGCGCTCGATGGTCAGGGGAAACAGGTTGCGACCAGCCTCGACCCGGACGCGGCCGAGAATGGAATGTGATTGCCTTTCAGCGGCCTCCGACAATTCGTCATCGCCGAGCGACATCAGCCGCTCGGCCTCCCTGGCCGTCGAAACCCAGACCACGCTGCAGCGATTGCCGGGCAGGGGAACGAACACGCAGGGCCCCTGCGGCGTATGAAATTCGGTGGAGACGCTATTGTGCGACCGCGAATGGGTGATGTTGAAAGTCAGGGCTGACTGGTGCAGGTCGCGGCGGCGCACCTCGATTCCGGCTGCCTGGCGGGAAGGCGATTGCCGGCCGTCCGCGCCGATCACCAGCCGCGCGGCCAGGTGCTCGCCTTTTCCGGTAGTAATGGCGACGCTCGTATGCTGCGGATCGATCGTCGCCGCCTCATCGTCGAACCGGGCCAGGTTCGGCAACTCGTCTGAACGGGCTTCGAGCGCGACCATCAGCGAGCGGTTATCGATGTTGTAGCCGAACTGCTCGAGCCCGATTTCGTCGGAGCAGAACCGCACTTCGGGTGCGCGGATCAGTCGGCCGGTGTCGTCGACGAGGCGCATGGTCCGCAACGCGGCGGCCTGGCCATGGCAGCGCGGCCAGACGTCCAGGCGTTCGAGCAGATCGACGGAAGCGCCCAACAGGGCCGTGGTGCGGTTGTCGGCATAGGGCACGCGGCGGGCGAGCAGGGCGGTGTTTGCACCGCTCGCGGCGAGCGCGATGGCCGTGGCCAATCCGGCCGGCCCCCCGCCAACCACGACGGTGTCATAAACTTGCGATGCATTTTCCATATCGGAACAATTGACGTTCCGAGCGGCGTTTTCAAGCCACCAACTGGCCGAAATGTTTCCCTCGATTTGCGCGGCGGAACGCCGCAAGCGCGGATATGCAAATCAGGTCGATTCCTGATAGCACTGCCGGAGCGATGAACCAGATGAGCCAGCCAGTTTCCGCCCCGCCGACGAGCCGGGCCCGGACCGCAGCATTCGCCGTGCATATCCTGACGGCGATGGGCGCAGGCGTCGCGCTGCTGGCAATGCTGGAAGCCGTGCGGGAGCACTGGGCTAACATGTTCGGCTGGCTGGGCGTCGCCCTCGTCATCGACGCAATCGACGGCCCGCTGGCGCGGAGGCTGGACGTCGTGCGGCTGCAGCCGAACTGGTCGGGCGAGGTGCTCGATCTCGTCGTCGATTTCGTGACCTACGTTTTCGTTCCCGCCTATGCGATCACGGCGAGCGGGCTACTGCTGCCGTTGGCCGCGCCGGTGCTCGGCATCGGCATCATGGTGTCGGGCGCGCTCTATTTCGCCGACCGGCGCATGAAGGCGTCGGACAATCATTTCCGCGGCTTTCCGGCGCTATGGAACGTGGCCGCGTTTTATTTGTTCTTGCTGCACCTGCCGCCTGCACTCTCCAGCCTCGGCATCGCCATCCTGATCGCGCTGACATTCGCGCCGTTTCACGTGGTGCATCCGATCCGGGTGGTGCGGTTGCGCTGGCTGACCCTGTGGCTGATGGCCATCGGAGCTATGCTTGCGATTTATACGCTCGTGAATGACTTCAACGTAGGCGCTCCGATCGTCGTCGGGCTGTGCGCGATCGCCGCCTACACAATAGGAAGTGACACCGTGATCCGCCGGATAAAGTCGTTCAAGGCATGATGGAATTATTGACCAGCCCGGAAGCCTGGGCAGCGCTGCTGACTTTGACGGCGCTGGAAATCGTGCTCGGCATCGACAACGTCATCTTCATCTCGGTGATCGTCACGCGCATCCCGGAGCCGCAGGCGAAGCGGGCGCGGCAGATCGGGCTCGCGCTGGCGCTGATATTCCGCATCATGCTGCTCAGCGTGCTGGTGTGGTTGATCGGCCTGACCCAGCCCGTGATCACGGTGAGGGACCTCGCATTTTCGTGGCGCGATATCATCCTGATCGGCGGTGGCTTGTTCCTGATTGCGAAGGCCACCCACGAAATTCATGCCGAGGTTGAAGCGCGCGAGGCGGAGCACGACGAGCAGCCGAAGGCCAACGCCTTCTTCTGGGTGATTCTGCAGATCATCGTCGTCGACCTAGTGTTCTCGCTGGATTCTATCATCACGGCGATCGGCATGGCGGAGGATATCGAGATCATGGTCGCGGCGGTCGTGATCGCCTGTTTCGTGATGTACGTGTCTTCAGGGCCGGTTTCCCGCTTCGTCGCGGAGCACCCGACCACCAAGATGCTGGCGCTGGCGTTCCTGGTGCTGATCGGGGTGGCGCTGGTGGCGGACGGATTCCAATTCCACATCCCGCGCGGCTATATCTACTTTGCCATGCTGTTCGCGGCGGCGGTCGAACTGTTCAACGTGCTCGCCAGGCGCAACCGCCGGAAGGTCGCCAGGTAGGCAGCTTCAGCCGGGCGAGTTGACAATGCGGCGGCGATGGCCTTCGTTTCTGGTGCTTCAGCAAACACCGAGGGAGAAACGGTCATGACCAAGGCGGTGCGCGTGCACAAGGTGGGGGGTCCGGAAGCCCTGGTGTACGAGAGCGTGGACGTGCCGGCGCCGGGGCCGGGCGAGGTTCGCATCCGCCAGCACGCCGTCGGCCTGAATTTCATCGATGTCTACTTCCGGACCGGCCTATACAAGGCGCCGGGGCTGCCGTTCATCGCCGGCAACGAAGCTGCGGGCGAGGTTGTGGCCGTCGGAGCAGGCGTCACCAATTTTCACACCGGCGATCGGGTCGCCTATTATTTCACGCTCGGCGGCTACGCCAGCGAGCGGGTGATCCCGGCGGACAATCTGGTCAAGCTGCCCGATCACATCACCTACGAGCAGGGCGCCGTCCTGATGCTCAAGGGGCTGACGGTCTGGTATCTGTTGCACAAGACCTTCAAGGTCGAGCCCGGGCACCGCGTCTTGATCCACGCCGCCGCCGGCGGCATCGGCCTGTTGGCCTGCCAATGGGCGAAGGCACTCGGCGCGCACGTGATCGGCACCGTCGGCACCAAGGCGAAAGCCGACCTCGCGCTCTCCAACGGCTGCGACCACGTTATCCTCTACAACGAGGAAGACTTCGTGGCGCGGGTCAAGCAGATCAGCCGCAACCAACTCTGCGACGTGGTTTACGATGGCGTGGGCAAGACCACGTTCCCGGGCTCACTGTCGTGCCTGCGGCCGCGCGGCCTGTTCGTGAGTTTCGGCAACGCCTCCGGCCCGGTGCCGCCATTCGCGCTCGCCGAACTCAACAACCACGGCTCGTTGTTTGCGACGCGGCCGAAGTTGAACGATTATGTCTCTACCCGCAAGGAACTGCTCGAAGGCGCTGACACGCTGTTCGCGGCCGTGATCAACGGCAAGCTGCACGTGCCGATCAACCACGCCTATGCGCTGAAGGATGCGGCCAAGGCGCATAC
>PNLC01000117.1 GCA_013822885.1 Bradyrhizobium sp. | reverse complement strand
GGCGCGTGCCCGCCATAGCCGCCGACGTGAATGCCGAGCGGCAGGCCGAGCTCCTGCGCGCGCGCATAGATCGGCCAGTAACGGCGCCGCCCGAGCGGCTCGTTGGCGCGCGGGCAGACGTTGATCTGGACGTAGCGGCCGATTTTCGCGCAGCGCTCGATCTCGGCAATCGCAAGCTCCGTGTCGTCCTGGCCGGCGAGGATAGAGGCCTTCAGCCGCGGCTCGCGATCCGACCAGAACGCGAGCTGCCAGTCGTTGATGGCGCGCTGGATCGCGGCGCCGAATTCGAGATTCTGCTGCGAGAAGATAAATAGATCGAGCACCTGCAGAATGCCGTACTCGACATCGAGCGGATCGAGATGCTGCTTGCGCATGAAATCGAGATCCGAACCCGGCGGGCCGCCGGTCGGCGGCCACGCATCGCGGCGCGCGATCAGCGGCGAGGAGCGCGGATACGGCGTGGTACCGATATAGGGCGTGCGCAGATGGCTGCCATAGGTGCGAAGATGCTCCTGCCAGCGTTTTGGCATGAACTGTTCAATATCGGCATGCGCATGAATGCTCGGATGCACGTCGCAATCGATGATACGCAAGCGGCTCTTGGCGGCGGATTCCTCGGCGACGATGGGTCGGTCGATGACATCACTCATGCGATCCTCCTTGATGGAGCTCAGGCCGCGAGCTTCAGCCGCGGGAAAGTTTCAAGCGGATTGTCCGCGCACATGCGCGAGACGATGCTGGCAGGCAGATGCGGCGGCATCGGATCATCGCCGTCGAACTGCCAGTGCGGATAGTCGGACGCGAACAGGAACATCTTGTCGGAGCCGATCTGCTCGATCACATCGGCAACGCCTGCGGCATCCGGCGGACCGTCGAACGGCTGCATGGTGACGCGGATGTGGTCGCGGATGATCGAGGCCGGCTCGCGCTCGACCCAGGGCACCTCGACGCGGACGCCGCGCCAGGTCTTGTTGGCGCGCCACATGAAGGCCGGCAGCCAGCTCACGCCCGACTCCATCAGCACGACTTTCAGCCCGGGGAATTTGCCGAACACGCCCTCATAGACCAGGCTCAGGATCTGGGCCTGGAACGCCTGCGCCTCGGCGAGATAATATTCGTAGCGATAGGACGGCCAGCCGATCGAACTCGGCGCAGTGCGGTACGCGCTACCGGCGTGGATCGCGACCGGCAGCTTGTGCTTCTCGGCCGCCTGCCAGACCGGCCAGAAGTGGCGCTTGCCGAGCAGCAGATCGCCCTGCGCCAGCACCAGCACCGAGACGAAGCGGTTGTCGGCGACGCGGCGCTCGATTTCCTCCACAGCGAGATCCGGCGCCTGCATCGGCACCACGATCGAGGCGCTTAGCCGCGGATCCTTTGAGAGCCACTCGGCGGCGATCCAGTCGTTGATCGCCTTGCAGAAGCCGGCTGCCATGTAGGGATCAAACACCGCCTGCGCGCCGTAGACCACGTTGCAGATCGCGTGGCTCGCGCCGAGCTGGTCGAACGCGCCGCGCTGCACCATCGCAAGATCACTTCCCGGCTTGCCTTTCTCCGGCCGCCAGTCGGCGCGACCCGAGAAAGGCATGTTCGGCGGATAGGAATTGAGATCGAGGCCGTCGATGGCGCGGCTGACGACCTGCTCTTTCCAGTGGTCGTCGAGATAGGGCAACAGCGTCGTGCGGGTTCCGCCCACCGCAGGATGGATGTCGCAGTCGATCCGCGTGGCCGCCATGGAGGTTCCTCAGGGCCTTTGTTCGATGCGATCTTGGCGTCGCGGCTGCAAATGTGCCGCCGATGCCGGCGACGTGCAAGCGCTTTACTGGCGGACCGACCTGCCCGGGATGCACAGCGGTGCGAACGGCCGCAGCGGCGCAATTGACAGTCCGGTCGATCCCCATCCAAATGTCGCGCGACCTGTTTCCGAACCTGGGGAGACCAACATGAAGTCCGGCAGGCTGGCGGTGCTCGCCGTCTCGCTTCTCACCACTGCGGCATCCACCGCATCGGCTGCCCCGGCAACCACCAGCGGACCGGCGGCGCTGGCGCTGGCTGGCGTCGTCGCGCTGTATTCGCCGCTGCTGACGGCGGACGAACGGGAGGCCGTCTCGGCTTTTTTCGTCGGCCAGAGCGGCGTGCGCTACGCCAAGAAGATTTCAGTCACCGCGGACAAGATCGTCTGCAAGGTCAGCAACGTCGACATTACCGCGCGTTCCTGCGAACTGACCTTCAAGGGCAACAAGCAGACCATCACCGGACGCCGCGCCAGCGAAGTCTTTGCCACCGAAGCCATGGCCGGCGTGCCGCCCGACGGCGCTGCGGGATCGATCGTCGAAAGCCTGTCGAAGCTGACCTGCACGCTCGACCCGGCCGAGATCAGGCAGAAGGCCGGCGGCGGCGCCAGTTGCTCGTTCGAAACCGGGAATTGAACGGGCTCATTTTCCTTCTCCCTTGCGGGTGGTGCCTTCGCAACGCGAAGGCGGATGAGAGGTCTGTCTCTGCGGAGAGAACCCCTCATCCCTCCTCCAGGCTATCACAAGGGACACATCAGGCTCGGCGATGGCAATCGATATCGGAGATTTGGACTCAGCCGATATCAGTTACGTTGTCGCGGAGGTCCCTGCGCCGAACGCAAGCCTTCAATGTTTTTGCTTTTTGGCTGGTGCTGGAGGCAGCAGGACAGTGTCAATAACATGAATGACACCATTCGATGCTTCGATGTCAGGCTGGATCACGTGGGCGTCGTTGACCCTCACACCAAATGTGCCGTCGACATTCACCGGTAGCCCGGCCGCGGTCGTAACCTTCAATGACTTGCCGGCGACATCGGCGGCTTTCACCCGGCCCGGTACCACGTGGTATTTCAGGATGGTTGCGAGCTTGGTCTTGTTCTTGAGAAGCGATTCGACCGTGCCGGGCGGCAACTTTGCGAAGGCGGCATCGTTTGGAGCAAAGACGGTGTAGGGTCCCTTGCCCTTCAGCGTTTTAACGAGGCCTGCTGCCTTAACGGCCGTAACCAGCGTCTTGAATGAACCCGCGGCAACTGCCGTATCGACGATATCAGCGGCTCTCGCGAGGGTCGGGCCGAACAAGGTAGCGACCATCGCGGCGCCGGCCAGGATAGCGCGAATTCCAGGGTTCATCAGATTTCTCCATTGTATGTGAATACGTTTGAATCCAGCAGCGGTGATGCGGCTGGCAACGAGCGTTAAGGGATGACGCTTTTTCGAAACGGAACGGAGTCGCTGGTGGACCACTCGATACGTTCACGGTATCGTGAACGAGGCCTGCTCGACCCTCCAGGACCAAAATGACCTACGTCTTCGCTTCTGGATCTTTGAAGTGATCCAAAGCTCGCCCACCAGCGTTTCCAGCGCAGACGGGAATCACAAACTCATTTCCTGAGACAGCGTCCAGCGGAGCGTGCTGTGGCCGCGCAATATGAAGAAAAGTGTGGCGAACTCGCCGGATATGTCCTGGCGAACCAGCGTGGATTGAACACGCCAAAATGCCGACAGGAACTCGCCGCCTGCATACAGCGTGCAATCGAAAATTATCTCGCCTTTGAGAAGGGCAAGTCGCGCTACAGCTGATGACGCCGATGCTAGCGCCACGCGCATGGAAGCCAAGTGCGGCGAAACGGATGCGCGGGAAGCGAAGTCCGAAGCGGGAGCCAGACGTGGAACTCACCGACTCCAACCCAGACGGCGTCTGTGGCTTATGAGTAACGGAATTTCGTGCCCGCCGAGTCTATCGTGCGATTCTCGCAAAGGGGAATGAATACATGAAAAAACTCTTCATTATTGCGGCTTCCGTCGCACTCGCCAGTGCCTCGGCCAACGCCGCCGACATGGCCGCACGACCGTACACGAAGGCACCTCCACCCGCGATTGCAGCAGTGTATGACTGGAGCGGCTTCTATGTCGGCGCCAACGCAGGCTACGCAACCAGTCGCAATTGCTGGAATTTCGAAAGCTTCGCCGGCGCGCCCTTCACGGCCGGCCAAGGCTGCCACGATGCCGACGGCGCTGTCGCGGGTGGACAGATCGGTTATCGTTGGCAGTCAGCCGCTTTCGTGTTCGGCCTGGAAGCACAAGGCAACTGGGCCGATCTGCAAGGTTCAAGCGTCTCCACCCCGGCATTCGTCTTCGCGCCAGGTGATTTGACGATCAATTCCAAGCTTCAGGCGTTTGGGTTGTTCACCGGACAGGTGGGCTACGCCTGGAACAACGTTTTGCTCTACGCGAAGGGCGGCGCTGCGGTGGTGGATAACCGCTTTTATCATACCTTTACTGCCACCAACGCGCTGATCAATTCCTCCGACAACACGACCTGGGGTGCGACCGTAGGCGCCGGCCTCGAAGTCGGCTTCGCACCCAACTGGTCCGTCGGTGTGGAATACAACCACCTGTTTATGGAACGTGAGACGTTCAGCTTTGCTGCCGCCCCGCTCGGCGTAGCGACTGCAAACAGCATCCGACAGGATGTCGACATGGTGACCGCACGTATCAACTATCGATTTGGCGGCCCGGCAATCGGCAGATACTGAACCTCAGCTCGAATCTATCAGTCGACGAAGAAGGGCATCGAACATTTCGATGCCCTTTTTACTTTTTGAATCCGGCAGCGCCTGTCGCGTCGGACGCCAGGCACGGCCATCGATTCCCGCAAGAAGGGAAGTGTCTCACGGTTGACAGACAAATCCTTCCCGACCCAAATGTCCGCCCAAGAAAACAAGCAGCAGGGCGGATCACGTGGCAGTCAATCGACAGGAAACCCATGAATGCGACTTGCTGGTGGTGGGCTCCGGCTGCGCCGGCATGTCGGCGGCGGTCACGGCGGGGCATCACGGGCTCAACGTCCTCGTCGTCGAGAAGGAGCCGCGGTTCGGCGGCACCACCGCGCGCTCCGGCGGCTGGCTCTGGATTCCCGGCACCTCGCTGGCGAAGGCCTGGGGCATTGAGGAAAGTCCGGAGCAGGCGAAGACCTACCTTCGCCACGAAGCGGGCAACAGCTACGATGCCGCGCGCGTCGATGCATTTCTGACCGAGGGGCCGAAGGCGGTCGATTTCTTCACCACGAAAACCGCGCTGCGCTTCGACATGCCGCTGACGTTTCCGGATTACCACGCCGAAGCGCCGGGCGGCACGCAGGGCGGACGCTCGATGGTGACGCGGCCGTTCGACGCGCGTGAACTCGGTCCGCACATCAGGGATATCGGAAATCCCCTGCCCGAGCTCACCGTGTTCGGCATGATGCTGGGCTCCGGCAAGGAGATCATCCACTTCATGCGCGCGACGAAATCGCTGGCCTCGGCGTTCTACGTCGCCAAGCGACTCTCGAAACACGCAATGGACGTGATGCGCCACGGCCGCGGCATGACGCTGACCAACGGCAACGCGCTCGCCGGGCGGCTGGCCAAATCGGCATTCGATCTGAAGATCCCGTTGTGGCTGTCGTCGCCGGTGCTCGAACTGGTCGTCGAGGACGGCGCGGTGCGCGGCGCTAACATCGAACGCCACGGCAAGCTGATCCGTGTCAACACCAGACGCGGCGTGGTGCTCGCCTGCGGCGGCTTCCCGCATGACGTGGCGCGGCGCAAGGCGATGTTCCCGCATGCCGGCGACGGCACCGCGCATTTCTCGCCGGGCCCCGTGGGTAATACAGGGGACGGGTTGCGGCTGGCGGAGACCGCCGGCGGACGCATCGAGGACACGCTGCCGAACGCCGCGGCCTGGGTGCCGGTCTCGATCACCGAACGCAAGGACGGCAGCAAGGGCGTGATGCCGCATTTCATCGACCGCGCCAAACCCGGCGTCATCGCCGTGATGCGGGACGGCAGGCGCTTCGCCAATGAAGGCAATTCATACCATGACTTCGTGCAGGCGATGGTGAAAGCCGCGAAGCCTGGCGAGGAGGTCACGGCGTATCTCCTCTGCGATCACCGCGCGCTGCGAAAATACGGCCTCGGCTGCGTGCCGCCGTTTCCGATGCCGCTTCGCCATCATCTCGCCACGGGCTATCTCAAGCGCGGCACGACGCTGGCCGAACTCGCCGATCGCACCGGCATCGACCGGCAAGGGCTGGAGGCGACGGTTGCCGAGTTCAACGCGTCGGCGGAGGAAGGCCGCGATCCCGCGTTCGGCAAGGGATCGCGCGCCTATAACCGCTACCAGGGCGACGCGCTGCATGGGCCGAACCCGTGCATCGCGCCGATCAAGGACGGACCGTTCTATGCGATCAAGATGGTGATCGGCGATCTCGGCACCTATGCCGGCATCAAGACCGACGAACACGCCCGCGCACTCGATGCCAACGGCCAGCCGATCACGGGCCTCTATGCCGCCGGCAACGACATGGCGAGCATCATGGGCGGCAATTATCCCGGCGCCGGCATCACGCTGGGACCCGCGCTGACGTTCGGATATATCGCAGGGAAACATATTGCGGGCGAGGCTTCACATTAGCAGGCCGTCGAGGAAGTCGTCGTCTTCCTGACAGAGCCCTTTCATCTTCCACCGACATGGAACGAACGTTTTCCCGTCCGATTGTATCAAATCAGACGGGAGATCGTTTCATGCGTGCTCGATCCGCAGCCCTTGCCCTGGCATTCATTCCGGCGCTTGCGCTTGCCGGCGAAACTGAATGGCGGCGATACGCCATTCCGAGCACCGGAACCAATGTCGAGATGCCGGTCACGATCTTCACGCGGGATGCCGGACCGCCCGAAGGCGGAACGGGGCGGCGCTTTTTCACCGACGACAACCGCGCCGATCTGACGGTGCAGTCCGTTCCGAATCCGGACAATGATTCGCCGGCCACGTTCCTGATGAAGAAAAAACCGCCGGCCGGCATCATCTACCGGCGCGTCACGCCGGATTTCTTCGTCGTGTCCAGCATTCGCAACGGACGCATCTGGTACAACCGCTGCAACCGCGCGAACGGCGCGATGCACTGCGTGATGATCAATTATCCCGCTGCCGAAAAACGCCAGTGGGACAGCGTCGTGACCCGGATAAGCCACACGCTGAGGGGTTAGCACGCTCCCCATGACCCATGGCGCAGACCGGGTTCCAGATTTAACCTGGATTGCGGCTATAAAGCTTAATCAGCAACTATCATTGCTGCCCCCATGCCGCGCATTATTGTCTGCCGGCAACCGGGCGACGGCGGGTATTGCGTGTACGCGGCGACCAGCCAGAAGGAGGCATGCCAATGCGTTCCAGCGGAGAGCGACGCGCTGCCGAAAGGCGGCGGACGCATCGAGACGCCCTGCTCTCAATTCCGCGCTTGAGGGGCGTTCATTCGTGCGGCGTTCGGGATCTCAGCGACGGCGGCGTTGGCGTGCGGCTCAATGACCTTCCGTTGCTGCCGACCGAGTTCAATCTTTCGTTCGACGGCTTCCGCACCACATTGGCGTGCCGGCTGGTCTGGAGAAATGGCGATCTCGCGGGGATCACATTCAGCCAACGGTGATCGGTCAGGCAAAATTCCAGAGCTTTGGATGGAGACGATCGCAGCTTAGCGCTGCGGCGCGTTGCGCAAGGTATGCAGCGTTATCTCCGGCGGGCAGTTCAGGCGCGCGGGCAGCAGGCTCGTGCCGGCTCCCACCGAGGTATATCCGGTCATTTCACCGTGTCGCCATGGTCCAGCACCAATGAATCTGGGTACTTTTGCCTGCAGCTTGATCGGTCTTCCGCCGGGAAGGCAAAGCTGACCTCCGTGGGTATGTCCACACAGCATAAGATCGAACCTGGCCCTCATCGCCCGATCGTAGATTTCCGGCGTGTGCGCCAACAAAATCGAAAAGGCATCTGCAGGAATGTGCGACGCGGCTTTCTCAATATCGTCTGCGCGATAGAAATGCGGGTCGTCAACGCCGGCCAGAAAAATGCGTTGTCCTCCACGAACGATCGGTTCGCACTCGTTGAACAGCATGCGGATGCCCATGGCTTCCATCGGGGGGGCCATACGGATGCTGTCGTGGTTACCAAGCACCCCGTATACCGGCCCTTTCAATTGGGCCTGCAATTCGTCGACAATTTCGAGACTTTTTTCGAATGGACCATATGTCCGGCCGCGATAGTCGCCGGTCAGGACGCAAATGTCGTATTGAAGGCCTCCGACCACGCTTATCAGGTGCCGCATCGCGCCCAAGCTTATGTCGGCATGCAGATCGCTGGCGTGAAGGATGGTGAAATTGTCAAATGCCGGGGGAAGGTTGGCGAAAGCCATGCTGTGTTTCTTGACAACGATCTGTTCCGCGTTTCGACGGGCGCGGCCATGAAACCCGGTCAGTTTCAGCGCCTTTCCGAGAATCCACGGCGCCAGATACACGTTTTCAAGATTGAACCTGATCAGTCCCTGTCCAAATAGCTGGGCCTCATGCTCGACCTCGGTTTTCAGTCGACGCTCGACATGCTCCGAGCCAATTCGCTCGATCAGGGCTTGCAGAGATGTTCCGGTCGCATCGCTCGAAGGACGATCCAAATTGCAGACTCCGGTTGGAGGCCGTTCCAAATAAGAGCATGAATGGCATGAAGGGTCCATTGTGGTGGATCCCGGCCGAGTGATGGTCCGCGGGACAAACCTCGCTGCCCAATGCAGCACCGCAGGAGCGTTCGCTCCCTACTGAAGCATGCGTGAAACGTGCCTCGCGGCAAACTTAACGATCACCCGCTTGCGTAGACACGTTGTTCTTCAACGGGACCGCCTCTTTCGTCGAGCGTTGTTCGCTGCTGACTCGTCCTCGAACAGCAAACGAGCGAACAGCGCATCGCCTGATCGCAGCGAAGGCTGCGCTGCCACCTGGGTGCACGCCTTTTTCCGACCCAAGGCTCGTCCTCATGGTCGCCGTCATCTGACAGCCATACGAAACGCCCGCGAAGTGCCGTCAGCACCCCGAATAGCGCGGGTCCGGATTCAGGCTTTCCTTGAGATAAGCCGATCCCAGCCTGAAGAGCTGATCCTCTGACTTACCGGTCGAAGCCAATAATTTCAGATACTTCGATAACTTGTCCTGGGTTGGAATGCTGACAGAACAGCCTGAGGAACTCACAACCCGATCGACGATGTCATCCTTCATGCAACACCGAAAATACTGATTTTGCAACGCAATAAGGGCAGTGCAGCATCTGGCGATGCGCCCGTCAAGAGGCGATCGGCACCAGACTTAACTGGTAAACCGGCCGGTCGCGCCCGACCACGTCGGAACCACAACGACCGCGCATATTGCTCGATTGTTCGGAGTTAGCGCCTGGTCCCGGTCTATCGGTACCAGCCGGAGTACACGTACCTGGTCCAATACGCACGGCCGCCATAGGGCCCATAACCGCCGTACAGCGAATGACACGAGTACGGATCGGGACAGGAGGAGCGCACGGCAGACGAGTGCACCACAGCCTTCTTGGCGTGGCGTTTGACCACCATCTCATCGGCGAGAGCCGCACCCGACAGGCAATAAAAGGCTGCCAATGTCGCTGCAACGACGTACGTGACTTTGCCCACCGGTGTGTCTCCTTCGATAAGATTCGAAGCGGCAGTAGATCACGTCGTTGGCCGTACAATCAACCCTGCTGCCACCATTTACAGAATCGATCGTCTGAGGAACGGCATCGGCGCCGTCCGGGACCGTAGAAGGTTTTGTTAACCAAATCGTGTAACCGTCTTGCGGCGTAAGTCCGGTTGATCGATCCCGAGCGCCTCTACCGAATCAGTCAGCGCAAAACAGGCTGTGATCCTGGGTCACTCGGACGATCGCAAAAGGCTTTTTTTCGCCGGGATTGATCGATCCAGGGGGACGATCGAGCGCTCCCATTCAGAAATCCCCTGAGTTACCCGCTAATATCGGCATTTCACCAGAACGCTTGTGGCCAATACGCAACAGCATTCCCCGAAATCGGCCATGATGGCACCACAACTCTACGCAGCTGCGATGGCTTCGCTTATGGTCGCCACGGG